>VFZQ01000109.1 GCA_016871135.1 Acidobacteriota bacterium
GAACCGTTCACTTTCACACTAAACGCGCCAACCGTGATCGCCGGCGAGACGCTCCATACCCATGGCTTCTTCCGCGTAATCGTGACCGTGGCCTCTCCGAACTTGGCCGGAAACGCTGTACTGGTGGCGCGTAGCGCGACAACATTCGACATCGGCGCGGTAACAGGCGCCGTATAGAGACCGGTCTGCGACACAGTCCCGATAGTCGAATTCCCTCCGGTGATTCCATTAACCGACCACACGATGGTGTTCGGCGATAACGGTACATACGCGCTGAATTGCCGCGTTGTGCCGATCTCCACGCTGGCGGTCTTATGATAGACCTCGATCTGCCCGTAGGCCGATGCCGCGATGGCGATAGCTAATAAAGACGATCGATGCACTTCGATTCTCCTTGTCACGCACTTTTCACAAGTGCGCGTTTCGGACCATAGTGCGGGACAATTTGTCCGTTCGTTTCACCCTAAGGTTTTTCTGCGCCGCGCTAAGGCAACACCGTTTCGAAACACTGAGGTGAATACCGTGTGCCACGGTGCAAACAAGGTATAAGCATAGTACGCGGTGATAGCATGAATTAGTCATGACGGTCAAGCAGATTTCCGTACTTGCGCTCGCTTCCGCGGCAGGCATCGTTTCTTGGTTCGCGCAACCCGTCTTCAGCGCGCAGCAATCGCTCGAACCGGGGTTCGAGCAATCGGTCAAACCGTTCCTCAAACAGCATTGCGAAAAATGCCATAACGCCGATCAACAGACCTCCGGTGTGCGTGTCGATAACCTCGACGCTACGCTCCCGGATCGCTCCATCCGTTTCTGGGAAGCTATCCGGCATCGTGTGAGCGAAGGCACGATGCCCCCGCGCGGCCTGCCCCAGCCAACCGCCGCAGAAAAACAGCCGGTCCTCGATTGGATCGCGCGTGGTCTCGACACGGCACGCGTGCGGCCGGCTCCGAAAAACGGCCTCGTTCGTCGCCTGACCGTCGCCCAATATCGCAACACGCTTCGCGAACTGCTCAAGCTCGAAGACGACCTCACCGAAATCCTCCCGCCCGATGCCGTTTCGAAAGACGGTTTCGTCAACAATCAGGAGACGTTGCAACTCTCGCCGCTGCTGGTGGAGACCTATTTCGAAATCGCCGAAGAAGCGCTTAACCGCGCAGTTGTCGACACGAAGGCCAAACCGGCCATACAAAACTTCCGCCTCGATTTCGGCGCCTCGATCAACCCGCAGCCGTTCCCCGAGCCGCTTGTCCTCGGCGCCAACAGCCTCTTGCTCAACAACAAAGACTTCATCGTCAGTGAGCCCTCTCCCGTCAAGCCCTTCCCCTTCGAGCACAAGAAGATGCGCACCAACTACCGCTTCATCGAAGGCTATCAAGGCAACGACACCGTGCGAGGTTGGCGCGAGTACTCGAGCATCTATCACTCCGTCTTCGCCGACATGCGGGGCAGCCGCGGTTATCCCAAAGGCCTTGCCTACAGCACCGTGCCGGCCGGCCTCCTACTGCGCCCAGCCATTCCGAACGAAGAACAGTTCGATGCCGATGGCACCTACGGGCCGAAGGCGAACTTCAAAATTTCTCTCCGCGAACTGCCTGACAACGGCCGCTTCCGCGTGATCGTCACCGCGTCGAAATACAACGACGGTTTGCTTCTCGATCAGGATGCCGTGCCGCGGAACAAACCCGATTCGCTCACCATCCGTAATCCGAAAACGCCGCAAACCGTAGAGATCGCCAAGGCCGGCATCTATCAACTCGACGTGCACACCGCTGAAAAAATCGTCCCATCGACGAAACCCGACGCGTCGAAATTGACCGAAGGGCTCGCAGCGCACTGGACCTTTGACGACGACGGCAAGCCCGCTGTTCTCGAAGGCAACGCCAAAATCACCGACTCTCCGTTCGGCCGCGCCGTTTTCATGCAAGGCCTCGGCGGAGCGATCAAAGTGCCCAAGTCGCCCGCGGTCGATGTCGGCGCCGGCGACTTCACCATCACCGCCTGGATTCATCCTAGCCGCGTCGGACGCGCCGGCATTCTCTGGCGCGGCGGCCACGAGTATACGCATGGTTGGAACCTCGAAATTCCCGATGGCCGCGGCACGTTGCGATTGGAAACCTCCGGTCCCGACGGGCAACCGAACGGCACGATAACAACAACGCCGGGTGTATTGAAGGCCGACGCGTGGCAGCACATCGCCGTTGTCATTAAGCGAAAAGGCGAGTCGCAGATTTTCATCAACGGTTTCCCGGTTGCAGCCGGCGAGATCGGTTCCGCCAACCTCGACAACCCGAAGCTCGACGTGCAATTCGGCCACATTCCCAACCGTCAGCAGTTCTATCAAGGCGACATCGACGAAGTCCGTATCTACCGGCGCGCGATCGGCGAAGCCGAGATCCAAGCCATTGTCGAACCGGGCCGCCGATTCGCGATTCCACCCACCGAACGTCCGCAAGATGTTACTGTCAATCTCGGCGACCGCTCTTTCAGCAGCGCCCTGAAGCAACCCGCGTTCGCGCTCGTGCGCCTACCCGCCGGGCCGCTCAACACCGTTACCGAAAACACCGGCATCCGCCCCATCGATCACATCGTCCTCACGCCGGTTGATCCCTCTGGGGCCGACGCAAAACGGCTCGCTGTTTTCGAAAAACGCGCGCCGAAACTCGGCGTGCAGGTTGGCCTTCGCCGCGATTGCGGTTCGACCTTCGCGCCTGTGGGCGCGCCGCAAGTTGTCGCCGCTGGCAAACCCTCGCGCTACACCTTCGAAGGCGCCATTCGCAACTTCCCCAGCCCCGACGTCGAAAAGGACAACGTCAACTATCTCGCCGGTGTGCGTGAAATCGCGGTCCGCAGCGAATACACCGACGGCCGCGATATGCCGCGTCTGCTCATCAAGTCCGTGGAATTTGAAGGGCCCTACTACGACACCTGGCCACCGCAATCCCACACCAACATCTTCGGCGCCACACAGCGGCAAGCGCGCGACATTGTTCGCAACTTCGCCGCGCGCGCCTATCGCCGTCCCATCACGGCGGCCGAAGAATCCACGCTCATGGCCGTCTTTGAAAAATCGCAAGCGGCCAAACGCGGCTTCAATGAAAGCGTCAAGGACGCGCTGCTGGTCGTGCTGACCTCGCCCCAATTCCTCTTCATAACCGAAACCAGCACATCGCCTAGCGCCGAACCGCTCACCGATCTCGAGCTCTCATCGAAGCTGTCGTATTTCCTCTGGAACGGCCCTCCCGACGCCGCCCTCCAACAAGCCGCGGCCACGAAAACACTGCGCGCAAAACTCTCAGCCGAAATCGACCGCATGGTCGCCGACAAGCGGTTCACGCAGTTCACGCGCGAGTTCACCTCGCAGTGGCTCAGCCTCGACAAGTTCAGCGTTCTCGAAGCTGACCGGAAAAAATTCCCCAAGCTCTCGCGTGACGTTCGTCCCCACCTGCGCAACGAGCCCATCGAATTCGTCCAACATCTTTTCCGCAATAACCTGCCCGCGAAGAACCTGATCGTCTCCGACTTCATCATGGTCAACGAGCCCGTCGCCAACTACTACGATATGGGCGACAAAGTCGAAAACGGCCTGCAATTCACGCCCGTCGCACACGGACGCAAGGAACTCGGCGGCGTGCTCACCCAGGCCGCCATCATGGCCGGCCTCTCCGACGGCCGCGAATCGAATCCCGTCAAGCGCGGCGCCTGGGTCGCGCGCAAAATCATCGCCGAACCGCCCGCCGATCCGCCGCCCAACGTTCCCGCTTTGAAAGAGGACGCCAAAGGCCTCACGCTCCGTCAGCGCATCGAGCAGCATCGCAATCAGCCCGGCTGCCGCCAGTGCCACCAAGCTATCGATCCCTGGGGCGTCGCCTTCGAAGAGTTCGACGCGGGCGGACGATTGAAGAAGGAAGCCGCCGACGCGAGCTCGAAGCTGCCCGATTCCACCGAGGTCTCCGGCGCGATCGATCTTAAACGCTACTTGAGCGAAGACCGCATCGATCAAGTCGCCTTCAGCGTTATGAAGCACTTGGCCACTTACGCTACCGGCCGCACGCTGACCTACAACGAGCAGATGTTCCTCAAGTCAGACAGCCGCAGCCTGAAAGCCAACGGCTACCGGATGAAGGACATGATCCACTACATCGTGACCAGCAAAATCTTTCTCGAAAAATAGTAGAATGCAAAGCAGCCCCCGATGAGTATCCAAATTGATCGCCGTGCGTTTCTAAGAGGCCTAGGCGGAGCCTCCCTCGCCCTCCCCGCGCTCGATGCCATGGGCGCCGAAGTGACCAACAACCCTCCTCGCCGTTTCTGCGCCATCTATACCGCCAACGGCATGTCGTTGCCGCGTGTTGATCACGGTATCGATGACTGGAGCTTCTTCCCAACCGCCAAGAAGGGCGATGAATTCGTCTTCGGCAATTCGACCGAACCGCTCAGCCCGTTCCGCAAGCAACTCAGTTTCATGGGCGGCCTGCACCACCCCAGCGGACCGAAGTCCGATCCGCACACCTGCTCGGACATGTGGCTGACCGGCGCGCCGCTCTACAATCCAAAGCCTGGCACCTACAACACCGCGGGACTCGATCAAGTCATCGCGCTGCACACGAAAAAGTTCTGCCGCCAGCCTTCGCTCGTACTGTCGATCGACGCCGGCACCGGCTTCCTCTCCCGCACCGGCACGATTTCCTACAGCCTCGAAGGCCGTCCGATTCCCGCGGAGAACAACCCGCGCCGCATCTTCGACCGTCTGTTCAAAGGCGACCGCACCTCCATCGCCAAAGAGCGCGAACACCTGCAACGCCGTATCAAGCTCGTCGACGCCGTCGCGCAGAGTGCCAAGTCGCTCGACAAGCAACTCGGCAAGTCCGACCGTGAACGCATGGAGCAGTATCTGACTTCGCTCAACGAAGTCGAATCGCGCCTCATCGCCTCCGAGCGCTGGATAGACATTCCGCTTAAGAAGCAGGACTACTCGCACGTCAATCTCGACGCGACCTCCGAAGGCGAACCCGCCGACTTTTACCGCAGCATGTACGATCTGATCGCGCTCGCCTTCGACGCCGACATCACGCGTTCGGTGACCTTCATGTTGAACCGCGAAGATGGCATGGGCATCAGCGATACGTTCCCGATCAAGCTGGGCCTCGGCAAAACACACCACAACCTTTCGCACGCTACCGACAAGGAAGGCCAGCTCAATTTCGCCAAGTACGACAAATTTTTGTGCACGCAGGTCGCGCACTTCCTGGGCAAGCTGAACGAATACAAGGACCGCAACGGCTCCGTGCTCGACAACACTATCGTCCTCTACGGCAGCGGCGCGTCGACCACCCATAACCCGACAAACATTCCCACGCTCATCGCCGGCGGCAAGAACATGGGCCTCAAGCACGGCGTGTATTGGCGGCAAGGAGACTCGCGCATGTCGAACATGTATCTCAGCATCCTGCGCGCGCTCGAAGTGGAGCAAGAGACCTTCGCGGACAGCACCGGTACACTAACCAACTCGATCTTCACGAAGTCCTAACCAGACGGCCTGGCATTGCTGTACCGTTGAGGCAAGGGAGGTTTATGGGCGCGCGGCCGCCTGAAACCTGGTCCACGGTCGTGCCGGAAGGTCGCGAAGATACTGCGTGGCCCAGCGATTGTCGGGGTATTTTGCGAGGTGCTCTCTCGCGCTAAACGGAGGGCCGCACTGAGGGCCGATCGCACCGTAAAAGCTCATAGCGGAGATCATTGCCGAATCGGCAACTTTGTTCTGGACGGCGCCGCCGATGCCGTAGGGCGGTATCCAGCCAGTCATGCCGCGCGGGGAGAGGTCGATCCGGCCGCAGAGCGTTCGTTCGTTCGGGTCGTCCTTACCGGTAAAGCTGTCGATGGAATCGGACAGGAAAGACTGGCCGGCGGCAACGTCGATCTGGCCTTTGTGTGCGGTCAACAGTTGATCCCATCGAATACGGCGGGCGTTAGCGCTCACCGATTTGTCGTGAACCGGAAAGGCAGTCTCTTCGGCGATCAATTTTTCGTTTACCGGATAGTTTGATCCGGAGAAGTAGCCGTCCGTGGTTCGCCGCAAAGTCACGTTCTTCAGGCCGAGTTCTAGGCTCGCAATCTCGCCGGTCTTGTTATCGCCGATAAGCCAGTTGTTCGCGTACCCGCCGTTGTTGCCCTCGATCATGATGGCGCTGAATTCGTCGATCGATTCGGCGTACTGCATGGCCTTGCGGGCGCGGACGAATTCGGGTGTCCCCTCGGGATCGAACCCGGAGAAATTGCTGATGGTCGTTTCGGTGATCGCGAGTCCGGCGGCATTGATCGCGAAGTCGTCACCGCTGTGAATCACGCCGGGCAGTCCGTCCATAATGAACGCATTGCCCTTCGCTGGTACGACATCGAAAACGATGTTCCAGCGCTGGCCGTTAAGGTAGCCGGTCCAAGCATTGTGACCGAGAACGATCTTGCCGTCTTTCGTGTAAGAGCCAGTGGCGATAAACGCGCTACAGCGCTCCGGAACCGGGGGCTTGGGGTTTTTCTCGCCGTGAAGCTTGTCGAAGTAAGGGACGTAGTAGGGGCCCAGTTCCAGGAAACCGTTGAGCGCCACGATATCCCAAATGTCGAGCCTAATGCGGCGCTTGTTCAGCGCTTCGACAATTCCCTGCAGTTCTTCGCGGTACTCCTGATCGACCTTGGGCCACAGGATCTCTTCGGCTGCCTTTCGGTAGAAGTCCCAGTCTTTCTTGGTATCGCGTTCCAATTCGAGAGCGATCACCTTTTGAAGTTCGGCGATCTCGTGGTGCAGCAACGCGCCGTGCTGGTAGCCGATTTCCGAAGGTGTGCCTTCGAGGTGAACCGCGATCCACCCGTTATTCATCGGCTGGCGCGACCCTTTTCCGATACGCGGATCGCGCGGCCGCGGCGAAGCGGCGCACAGCGCGAGGGACACAATCAGCAGCAAACGTACAGACAAAAGGGACACTTGTTTACCTGCTCACAAAACTGCATGTAGATCGTATTCAGTATAGTGGGAATGATGGCAAAAAGTATCGTCGCCGCCAGTGCGCTGGCGCTAGCGGCTTGGGCGCAGGCCGGCAAGCCGATCGTGTTGGACCCGAGCAAGCCGGAAGAAGTCATTGCGACGCTCGATGGCAAGCCGGTAACGGCGGCCGAATATCAGGAGTTGCTGGTCTCGCTTGACGCGAAGATGCGCGAAACGACGAAGAACTCCGGCGAAGAGGCGTTGCGGCTGGTTGGCTGGATGCGTCGTATGGCGGCGGAGGCCGAAAAGCGCGGTGTGCACGACAATCCGGTCGTGAAGAAGCAGATCGAACTGGCGAGATTGCAGTTGTTGTCGAGCGCCGCGGTCCAGGAACGCGAGACGGAAGACCCGGTAACTCCGTTCGAGCAGAATGCGTACTACACGAAGAACATCAACCAATACTCGGCCGTGATGTTGAAGATGATTCAACTGCCGTTCGCCAATGAGACCGAAGAACTGCAGGCCAAGCGCCGGGCCGAGGAGGCTCACGCGAAGCTGAGGGCGGGCGCGGGATTCGTCGAGATGGTGAAGCAGTATTCCAAGCACGAACCGTCGAAAGCGAAGGACGGCGATTTCGACGAGATCCGCATGTCGGATCAGGTCCCGCAGTCGATCAAGGACGCATCCTTCGGCCTGAAGAAGGACGGCGACTATAGCGAGCCGATGCGCTTGCCGAATGGATACTACATCTTTCAGCGGACCAAGGTGACTGTCGAACCGTATGAAAAAGTGAAGGATTCGATCTTCACCGACATCAAACAAAAACGCAGCGTTGATTGGGTTAATAAGATCCGCGAAGGACTGAAGATTGAGGCTGTTCAATCGACGGGGACGTCGCCGGACCGGGTGGTCGCAAAACTGGACGGACGTCCTGTGACGCAGCGCGAAATCGATGGCTACCTGGGTGCGATGGAAGAGAAGCTGCGAGAGGGTTTGAAGAATAATATCGGCGAGTTGCTGCGCGGCATGGGCTTCATGGAGCGGACGGCGGCGCTGGCGATCGAAAAGAAATTCGATCAGCGATCTCCATACCGGACCCAACTCGAGATGATGCGCCTGCAAGCGCTGACTAATGCTTTGATGCAGGTCAGCGAATCGCAGGTCGCGTTTACCGAAGCCGACATTCAAAAAGTCTACGAAGAGAACAAGATTTTCGTCTCTCTGGCGAAGATCAAGCTGATCTATCTACCGGGCGCAGAGGGCGACGAGAAGGCCGATGAAGCTGTGATGAAACAGGCCGGCGAGATCTACGAAAAATTGAAGGCGGGGGCGGATTTTGTCGCGATGGTGAAACAGTATTCGCGCGATCCGGTGACACGCGACAAGAACGGTGATTACCCGCCCGCAAAGGTTACCGATGACATTCCCGGCGAAGCCAAGCGTGCGATCTGGGCGCTGAAGCCGGGAGAGTTCAGCCGTCCGACCAAACTGCCGAACGGCGTGTACATTTACAAGCTTATGGCGTGGGAGCCGATGAGCTACGCGTCGGTGCGCGAGGATTTGGTGCGCCGCTACAAGAACGCGAAAAATCGAGAGTGGCTGATGGCGATGCGGGCCGGCGTGGATGTGAAAGTCGCCGGTCGAACCGCGGCCAAGTGATACGATAAGGGTTCCGCGGCATGGTGCAGACGGTCCCCGACATTCTGGCTCGTATTGTGGAACGGAAGCGTCAGGAACTGGCGGAACGTTCCACGAAGACGCGCGAAATCGAAGCGCTGGCGGAGGCTTCGATGGCGGCGCGCCGCGGTTTTCGCGCGGCTCTGGGGGCCTCGACGCCGGCGATCATCGCCGAGATCAAGAAGGCGTCGCCCAGTAAAGGGCTGTTGTCGGAGAACTTCGACCCCAAGTCGATCGCGCTGGCGTACCAGCGCGGCGGTGCCGCGGCGCTCAGCGTGTTGACGGACGCCGATTTCTTTCAAGGCTCGTTCGAACATTTGAATGCGGCGCGCGGAGCGGTGCACATGCCGGTGCTGCGCAAGGATTTTACAATTGACAGCTACCATGTCGTCGAAGCCGCGGCGCGAGGGGCCGATGCGATTCTGTTGATCGCAGCCATCCTCGACGTTTCCGAGCTCCGTCGGTTTCGGGAGATGGCGGCGGCGTTCCGTCTCGATGCCCTAGTCGAGGTTCACGATGGCGAGGAGTTGGCGAAGGCGATCGACTCCGGCGCGGAAATCATCGGTGTGAACAACCGCGATCTGCGAAATTTCTCGGTGAAGCTCGAGACATCGTTGCGTTTGGCCGAGTCGATTCCGCCCGGCGCATTGCGTGTGAGCGAGAGCGGCATCCATTCGGCCGACGACGTAAAGACGTTGCGCGCCGCTGGGTACCGGGCGTTTCTCGTCGGCGAACATTTGATGAAGTCTCCCGATCCGGCGGCGGCGCTGGAGGCGCTACGGGCGTGATGGTGAAGGTTTGCGGCATTACGAACCGCGAGGATGCGATGGCCGCGGTGGAAGCGGGCGCGGGGGCGATTGGATTCAACTTTTATCCGAAGAGCCCGCGCTACATCGCGCCGGCGGACGCGGCGGCGATCGCCGTTCCGCGGGGGGTCTTGCGAGTTGGTGTGTTTGTAAATGAGCCGCGCGTGCGGGAGATCGTCGCCGAGGCGGGCCTTGATATCGCACAGTTGCACGGTAACGAAACGGCGGCCCCAGAGGGCGTTCGGGTGTGGAAGGCATTTCGGGTGAACAACGAGTTTCGGCTTGAGGACATCGAAGCGTTTCCCGCGGAAGCGTTTTTGCTCGACACACCGACGGAGCTCTATGGCGGCAGCGGGCACACGTTCGATTGGTCGCGAGCGCGCGGAGCGTCACGGCGGATCTTGCTTGCCGGCGGACTCGATGCGGACAATGTAGAAACGGCGATTCGCGTTGCGCGGCCTTGGGGCGTTGATGCCTGCTCGCGGTTGGAATCGTCGGCTGGAAGGAAGGATCATAGCCGCATGGCGCGATTTATCGCCGCGGCGTTAGCAGCATGACAACTACGTCGCAACCCGATGCAGGCGGGCACTTCGGCCCATACGGAGGACGATTCGTCCCCGAAGTATTGATGGCGCCGCTTGAAGAATTGGAGCACGCCTATGCGGAGGCGCGCAAGGATCCTGCCTTTCACGCCGAACTCGCTTCGCTGATGAAGAATTACGCGGGGAGGCCAACGGCCCTGTGGCGCGCGCGGCGGTTGTCGGATCATCTGGGCGGCGCGGATATTTACATTAAGCGAGAAGATCTGCTGCACACCGGCGCGCACAAAATCAACAACTGCCTCGGCCAGATACTGCTCGCCAAGCGCATGGGCAAGACGCGCGTGATCGCCGAGACGGGCGCCGGCCAGCACGGTGTCGCGACGGCGACGGTTTGCGCGCTGTTCGGCCTCGACTGCACTGTGTACATGGGCGAAGAGGACATGCGGCGGCAACGGTTGAATGTGTTCCGCATGCGATTGCTCGGCGCGAAGGTTGTCGGTGTGACCTACGGCAGCCGCACGCTGAAAGACGCGATCAGCGAAGCGATGCGCGATTGGGTCACAAACATCGAACACACGCATTACCTGCTGGGCTCGGCGCTGG
>VFZQ01000110.1 GCA_016871135.1 Acidobacteriota bacterium
GACCGCCGACGAGTTGAAGGGTATGCTGGACAAGAAAGTAAAGCTGTTCTTCCTTGATGTCCGCGAGCCGAAGGAGATCGAAGAACTCGGCTCGATCGAGGGCTACGTCAACATTCCGTTGTCGCAGCTCGAATCGCGAATCAAGGAGATTCCGAAAGACGTTCTGATCGTCGCGGGTTGAAACCGCGGCGTGCGCGCCCGGCGGGCGGCAGAAACACTTCGCAAGCACGGCTACAACCAGATCAACTGTGTCGGCCTGGACGAGTACAAGAAAAAGGGTTACAAGTTGATCTACCCCAAGGGTGCGCCGAAGGGTTAGGCGTACAATAACGGCAATGCGGCTGGTTTTAATCGCATTGACGGTTGGTGTGTGCGCGGCGCAAGGCGTGAAGTCGGCGGGCGCGCGCACCGACCCCGCGCGCGCGCACCAGGCGCTTGACGCGGCGCGCCAGGCGGCGGCGCAGAAGCGCTGGAACGAGGCGCTCGAAGCGTTTACGACCGCCATTCTTTACCAGGAAAACAACGCGGCGGCGTTTCTCGAACGCGCCCGGGTTTTCGAAGGGTTGGGCCGGGTTGAAGCGGCCTCTTCCGATTACGAACAGGCCGCGAAGGCGGGCGACAAATCCGGCGTGCCGTATGCGGCGCTGGGCAACATCCGGCTGGCCGCCAAGCAGTACGAGAAGGCGCGCGAGGAGTTCACGCGGGCGATCGACGCGGGACTAAAGACCGCTTCGGTTCATGTTGGCCGAGCGCGCGCGCTGGTGGCTCTCGAAAAGAAGAAAGACTCGCTTCCCGACTACGCCGAAGCGATCCGGCTGGATCCGAACGATGCCGAGCCGTATCGTGAGCGCGCTGTTCTGTACATGGACAATCGCGAATTCAAAAACGCGATCGCGGATTTCACCAATTACCTCGAACGGAAACCCGGCAACGCCGAGATTCTTGTCGAGCGCGGCTTCGCTCACGGACAGCTTGGCGATTTCGAAAACGCAATCGCGGGGATGACAAAGGCGCTCCAGTTGGATCCGAAGAACGCGCGCGCATTTTTCCTGCGCGGTGAGGCGTACCGGCGCATCAAGAAAAACGAAGAGTCGGCGGCCGATATGACCGCCGCGCTGGCGCTAACGCCGAACGATTCCAACCTATATCTGGCGCGCGCGGCCACTTACTCGGTGATGGAGAAACATGCCGAAGCGCTGGCCGACCGTACCGAGGCCATCCGCCTAAAGCCCGATTATCCGGGTGCCTATATCGCCCGCGGCGGTTCGTACCATTTGCTCGGACGACACGAAGAGGGTTTCCAGGACCGCTCGAAGGCGATCGAACTGGCGCCGCTAATGGCAGAGGCCTGGCTGGCGCGAGGCAGCGCGTATTATTTGACCGGCAATCTGGAGAAGGCGCTGGCCGATCTCGATCAGGCGCGGCGGTTGGATCCCGGTGACGCCGAAACGCTGGGCGTGATCGCGGCGGCGCGGCAAAAGGTGGAGGCGCAGAAGGCCGCGGCGGCGAAGCCGGTAGTCGAAGCGCCGAAGCCGGTGGAACCCGTGGTTGTGGCGGCTGCCGTGGAGCCACCGAAGCCGGCACCGGCGGTGGAGGCTGTCAAGGCGGCTGTTGCGGAGCCGCCGAAACCGGCTACCGCGAAAAGTCTTGAGCGCGAAGGCCGCGACCTGCTCGCCCAGAGCGATTTCGATGGCGCGATCGCCGCGTTCTCGGCGGCCATCGCAAAAGACGCCAAACTTGCAAGCGCTTGGAATGGACGCGGCTATGCCAAGATGCGCAAGGCCGATTATAAAGGCGCGATCGAGGACTATACGGCCGCGATCCAACGCAATGTCAACTACGCCAACGCGTATAAGAATCGCGCGGCGGCGTTCCGCATGCTTGGCAACAAAGCGATGGCCGACGAAGACACCGAGATGGCCAACGAACTGCATTCGAAGCTGCCGGCGAACGTCGCGCGGTAGCTGGCGGGGTCGACGCTCGCCGCCGAACCCTCAGCCCGCCTCCATCACGCGCCGGTACATCGCCTCGTATCTAGGAATGATCAGGTCGGTTGAAAACCGTTCCACCGCTTCGCGGCGCGCCGCGGCGGCCATTGTCTCGCACCGTGCGCAATCGCCGAGCAGTTCGACAACCCGCGCGGCTTGTCCGTCGACATCGCCAACATCGCACAGGAACCCGCTCACGCCTTCGGCGATCAACTCCGGCACTCCGCCAACGCGCGTTGCCACCGGCACAACACCGGACGCCATTCCTTCCAGCGCGGCCAGTCCGAAGCTTTCCATTTCGCTCGGCATCAGTAACACATGGGCCTCGCGCAACAGCGCCGGAATGTCATTGCGCTTGCCGAGAAATCGCACCGAGTCGATCACGCCCAACTCGTGCGCCAGCCGCTCAGCCGCGCCGCGATCCGGGCCATCGCCGACCATCCACAACTCGCATTCCACCGACCTCCGCGCGATAGCGTGAATTCGGATGCAGTCGAGCACGCGCTTCACCGGTCTGAAGTTCGACACATGGACGATGCGCTTGCAACCGGGCTTGCGCTCGACCGCGGGCGAATAGAGCGAGGCGTTGATGAAGTTGTGAATCACTTCGATGGGCTTGGTGACGCCGAACGTCTCGATCGTCTGCCGCCGCAGGTTTTCCGAGATTGAAGTCACACCGTCGCTCTGCTCGATGGAATACTTCGTGATTGGAAAGTACGAGCGGTCCATGCCGACAAGCGTGATGTCGGTGCCATGCAGCGTGGTCACAAACGGCAGCCGCCGCGTGCCGGCGAGCATGCCGCGCGCCAGCATCGCCGACACCGAATGCGGAATCGCGTAGTGGACATGCAGGAGGTCGAGGCTGTGCGCGGCGGCCACTTCCGCCATCCGCGACGCCAGCGCGAGACTATATGGCGGGTATTGAAACAACGGGTAGTTCATCACTTCGACTTCGTGATAGAGAATGTCCGGCCGCTCACTCAACCGGATGGGATTGGCGTAGGTGATGAAGTGAATCTGATGCCCGCGGTTGGCGAGTTCCAGGCCCAACTCGGTGGCCACGATGCCGCTGCCGCCGTAGGTGGGGTAACAGGTAATTCCGATGCGCACGTGGCGAGTGTAGCAGGTCGATAATGGGGGGAGATGAAGATCGTAATCGCGGTCGCGCATGCCGACGACGAAACCATCGGCTGCTACTCGGTGATGAGCGAGCACCCGAAGAACGTGATTGTACTGCACGCGACCAATTCGGCGCCGCGCGATCTGAAATACGCTTTGCGGGCGGGCTTTCTCACACGCGCGTCCTACCAAGCCGCGCGGCGTCGCGAGATCCTCGATGCACTCGCCGTGCTCGATATCGGCAAGGACCAGTTTGAGTGCCTCGATATCGCCGATCAGGAAGCGCCGATCGAGTGGCCGCGCATCCGGGCGCGCGTCGCCGAGTTGAATCCGGACATCGTCTACACGCATGCCTACGAAGGCGGTCATCCCGATCACGACGCGCTCGCCCTCGCACTGGCCGGGCTGCCGAACGTGCACGAGTTCCCGCTCTATCACGCCCACGGCGCCGAAATGGTGCCGCACGAGTTTATCGACGGCGCGCCCGAACGCACCGTGCAGCTCACCGCGGCGCAACAGGTGGTCAAGCGCAAGATGCTTGGGTGCTTCCGCTCGCAGCAGCGGGTCATCGCGGGCTTTCCCATCGCGCACGAACTCTTCCGACCGATGCGCGCCTACGATTTCGCGAACCCGCCGCATACGGGGCAGCTCTATTACGAGCGCCGGAAACTTGGCTGGACGTGGCCCGAGTGGCGCGCGGCGGTTCGCCAAACTCGAAATTGCCCTGGCGAAGATCTCCTTCCGCCGCTTGGGTGAGGGCTACATCTTTTGGGAACGCTAACGCGAAGACCGCGTAACAAGAAAGGGCAGCGGCTGGATCGACGCGGCCACCGGGCGCGAGTTGTTGCGACGGCGCGATAAGCGGGGTCGACGTGCTACTCTACTACTCTCCATGGCCGCCGAGTCGCTCAAGAAAACCGCGGGCTGGGTGCACTTATGGGCGCTTGGCGTTGGCGGCGTAATCAGCGGCAATTACTTTGGCTGGCAGACGGGTCTGCTCGCCGGCGGCTTTGAAGGCCTTTTCCACGCCACGCTGCTGATTGCTGTGATGTACATCTGCCTCGTCTTTTCGATCGCGGAACTTTCCGCGGCGCTGCCTGACGCGGGCGGGTTTTACAACTTCACGCGAGCGGCGTTCGGAAAGGACCGGGCGTTTCTCAACGGCCTCACCGATTCGATTGAATACGTCACCACGCCGGCCGTTATCGTCGCCGGCATCGCGGGCTACATGAAGGCGATCGTCCCTGGTTCAAGCGACTGGGTGTGGTGGCTTGTGTTCTACCTCTTCTTCGTCGGCATCAACGTGGCCGGTGCGGCGTTGACGTTTCGTGTGTCGATGGTGATCACGGCGCTCGCGGCGCTGGTGCTCTTCGTTTTCTATTACGGCGCGCTGACCAGCGGCGCGTTCGACACGCACCTGCTGCACAACATCCCGCACAAAGGCTGGTACGGCATCTTCGCGGCGATGCCCTATGCCGTGTGGTTTTATCTCGCCATCGAACAGCTTCCGCTCTCGGCCGAGGAGAGTTACGACGCCGCGCGCGACATGCCACGCGCGCTGAAGTGGGGCATGGCGTCGCTGATCGTGCTGTCGATGGGAACGGTGGTGCTGAACTCCGGCGTCGGGCCTGGCGCGCAAGGCATCGGCGAGTCCGCCGCACCGCTTGAAGCGGGGTTCCGCGCGGTCTACGCGAGTAAGGTCACCTCGATCGTGCTGTCGATTATTTCGCTCACCGGCCTGATCGCGAGCTTTCATTCGATCATCTACGCCTACGGCCGGCTGCTGTTCGCGCTGAGCCGGGCCGGGTTTCTGCCGGTCGCGCTGGCCAAACTCAATGGGCGGCAGACGCCGCACGTCGCGCTGATCTTCGGCGGCGGAATCGGGTTGGTACTGTGTTTCCTGGCGCAACAGTACGCCGGATCGGTCGGCGCGGCGCTGCTGAACATGGCTGTTTTCGGCGCGCTTCTTTCTTACATCCTTGTGCTGCTGTCCTTTCTCAAACTGCGCCGTGACCGGCCGGACATGCCGCGCCCGTATCGCAGCCCGCTCGGCGCGATTGGCGCGTATCTCGGCATCGCGCTCGCGGTGACGTGCCTCTGCGCGACGTTTGCGATCGAGTCGTTCCGGCCCGGCGTCGCGGGCACGGTGGTGTTTATCGCCGCGATGCTTGCATACTACTTCTTATACCGGCGTCACCATGTCATCGAACAATAACCCGATTTTTTCGCTCATCGCCAACGGCGCCATCGACACTGTCGTCGCCGGCTTCACCGATCATTACGGCCGCCTGATGGGCAAGCGTTTCGACGCCGAGTTCTTCGTCCGACATGTCGCCGCCGACGGCACGCACGCCTGCAACTATCTCCTCACCACCGACGCCGAGATGAATCCGACGCCCGGCTACAGCTTTGCCAACTGGGAACTGGGCTACGGCGACTTCCATCTCGTGCCCGACATGTCCACGCTGCGGCAGTTGACGTGGCTCGACAAAACGGCCTTCGTTCACTGCGATGTCGATCACGTCGCGCAAGCCCCGCGTAACATCCTCAGGGCGCAGATCGAAAAGGCCCGGGCGCTCGGCTATCATCCGCTCGGCGCGTCGGAGCTGGAATACTACGCCTACCGCGGTAGCTACAGAAAGGCGCACAAGAAGGGTTACAAAGGTCTTGAGCCGCTGAGCTGGTATCTCGAAGACTACAACCTGCTGCAAGGCACGCGCGAGGAGTTCTTCACGCAGAAGGTGCGGCGTCATTTGAAGGCCAGCGGCATCGCCGTCGAGAACTCGAAGGGTGAGTGGGGACTCGGCCAGCATGAGGTCAACGTGCGTTACGCGCCGGTGCTGGAGATGGCCGACAATCACGTCATCCTCAAGCAGTGTGTGAAGGAGATCG
This sequence comes from Acidobacteriota bacterium, assembly GCA_016871135.1. Taxonomy (GTDB): domain Bacteria; phylum Acidobacteriota; class Terriglobia; order Bryobacterales; family Bryobacteraceae. Next base: position 6,000 of record VFZQ01000110.1, read on the forward strand.
CCGATCAGGCCGGCATCGCCGTGACGTTTATGGCGAAGCCCGCGCAGGGACAGGCCGGATCGAGTTGCCATCTGCACTTGAGCCTGGCCAAGGGCGTCGGCAAGCACAACGCGTTTGAAGATCCCGATTTGTTCCGCTGGTTCCTTGGCGGATGGCTGGCGCACACACGGGAGTTCATGGTGTTCTATGCGCCGACGATCAATTCGTACAAGCGCTTCGAAGACATGTCGTGGGCGCCGACGCGCCTGGCGTGGTCGAAGGACAATCGTACGGCGGGATTCCGGGTGGTCGGCGAAGGGCCGAGCCTGCGCATCGAGTGCCGCATCCCCGGCGCTGACGCGAATCCGTATTTGGCTTTTGCGGCCGCGCTGGCTTCGGGCCTCGACGGCATCGCGAACAAGATCGAGCCGCCGCCGGTTTTCGAAGGAGATGTCTACGCCGCGCGGCAGTTGGCGCGCGTGCCGTATACGCTGGAGCACGCGGTCGATCTCTTCGCTGCGAGCGGCTTTGCGAAGACCGCGTTGGGCGAGGCCGTGCATGCGCACTACCTGCACTTTTACCGGAACGAACAGAAACAGTTTGAGTGCGCTGTCACCGATTGGGAGCGTAGCCGGTATTTTGAGAGGATCTGAGCGATCTGGCCGCCGTTCAACCCCATGACCGACGGTCTTTCACTTTGATCGGATGGGTGAACTCTGCGACCATCAAGAGATGCGTTTGATCAACAAAGTGGCGCTCATCACCGGCGCCGGAAGCGGTATCGGCAGAGAGACCGCGCTGCTATTCGCCAAGGAAGGCGCCAAGGTCGTCTGCGTCGACCTCAATGAAGACGCCGCGCGCGCCGTTGCCGCCGAGTGCGGCGGACTCGCCTTCAAGGCCGATGTCTCCAGCGCCGCCGACAGCGAAGCGATGGTCGCCGCCGCCGAGAAAGAGTACGGCAAATTGAACGTCATCTTCAACAACGCGGGCATCTCGCACGCCGATGACGACGACGCCATTTCCACCACCGAGGCCGTCTGGGATCTGACCTTCGCGATCAACGTGAAGGGCGTGTTCCTCGGCTGCAAGTACGGCGTGCCCGCACTGCGCCGCGCCGGCGGCGGATCGATCATCAACACCGCGTCCTTCGTCGCGATTCTCGGTGCGGCGACGCCGCAGTTGGCCTACACCGCCAGCAAAGGCGCCGTGCTTTCGATGAGCCGCGAACTCGCCGCCATTCACGCCCGCGAGAACATCCGCGTCAACGCACTCTGCCCCGGCCCGCTCCAGACCGAACTGCTCATGAAGTACCTCAACACCGAGGAGAAGAAGCAGCGCCGCCTCGTCCACATCCCGATGGGCCGCTTCGGCCAAGCGAAGGAGATCGCCTACGCCGCGCTGTACCTGGCCAGCGACGAATCGTCCTTCGTCACAGGCAGCGAATTCCTCGTCGACGGCGGCATCACCGCGGCCTACACCACTCCGCTCTAAGCCATGCAGAAAACAATTTCTCCGATTGACGGCAGCGTTTTTGTCGAGCGAGCGCTCGCGACGCCGAGTGCGATCGACGGCGCGTTGCAACGCGCCGTCGAAGCGCAGCGCGCGTGGTCGCAGGTACCTCTGAAAGACCGCATGGCCATCGCGCGCAAGTTCGTCGAAGCGATGGAAACGAAGGCCGACGAGATCGGCGTCGAACTGACCTGGCAGATGGGCCGTCCGGTCCGTTATACACCGAACGAAATCAAGCGCGGTTTCGCCGAGCGCGCGCGGTTCATGATTGACGCCGCGCCCAAAGCGCTGGCCGATCACGCCGTCGCGCCGAAAGAAGGCTTCACGCGTTTTATCCGCAAGACGCCGCTGGGTGTTGTCTTCGTCGTCGCACCGTGGAACTATCCTTATCTCACGGCGGTCAACTCGGTTGTGCCGGCTATCGTTGCGGGCAACGCGGTGGTGCTGAAGCACTCGGCGCAGACGCCGCTGTCCGCTGAACGATTCGCCGACGCGTGGCGCGCCGCCGGCTTGCCCGACGGCGTTTTCCAGTTCCTGCATCTGGCGCACAGCGATGTTGAACGTGTGATCGGTGACAGCCGTGTCGACTTCGTCGTCTTCACCGGATCGGTCTCGGGCGGTCACGCCATTCAGCAGGCCGCGGCGAAGCGCTTCATCGGCGCGACGCTCGAACTCGGCGGTAAAGATCCGGCCTATGTGCGCGCCGACGCCAACATGGAAGACGCCGTCGAGAACCTCGTCGATGGCGCGATGTTCAATTCCGGCCAAAGCTGCTGCGGCATCGAGCGCATTTACGCGCACGCCGATGCCTTCGACGAGTTCGTCGAACGCGCCGTCGCGTTGACCAAGACCTACGTGCTCGGCAATCCGCTTGACGCGGCGACGACGCTTGGGCCGATGGTTCGCACAAGCGCCGCCGAGTTCGTGCGCGCGCAGGTGAAAGAGGCCATCGCGCAAGGCGCGCGGGCCCATCTCAACATCGACAAGCAGCCCGGCACGCCGTACCTCGCGCCCGAGATTCTAACCAACGTCGATCACCGCAAGCGTGTGATGACCGAGGAGTCGTTCGGGCCGGTCGTCGGCATCATGCGCGTGGCGAGCGACGAAGAGGCGATCGCGCTGATGAACGACAGCGCATACGGCCTCACCGCGGCGATCTGGACGCAGGATCAGGACGTGGCGCTGCGCATCGGCGACCACATCGCCACCGGCACCTGGTTCATGAACCGCTGCGATTACCTTGATCCGGCGCTGGCGTGGACGGGCGTGAAGGACACGGGCCGCGGGTGCTCGTTGAGCTCGCTCGGTTACGACTCGCTGACGCGGTTGAAGTCGTTCCATCTACGGTCCATATGAAGCTCGGGCTGCTCCATTGCGATGAACTCCGCCCGCAGTACCCGGCGATGTTCAACGCGTGGCTGCCGGCCGAGTGGCGAGTCTACGATCTTACTCGCGGCGAAGCGCCCGCCGATCTTGACGAATGCGACGGGTTCGTCGGCACCGGCTCGCGCCGCAGCGTCTATGAAGACGAGCCGTGGATCCTGGCTTACGCGGAGCTGATGCGCCGGATGCATGCGGCGTCGAAACCGTTCGTCGGCATCTGCTTCGGGCATCAGATGATGGGCCACGCGCTCGGCGGCCGCACAGCCAAGAGCCCGAAAGGCTGGGGCATCGGCGTGCATCGGTTCACCGTCACTGCGACCGAGCCGTGGATGCAGCCGCCCGCGCCGTCTTACGGGGCTTTGATGAGCTGTCAGGATCAGGTTGAAGTGCTGCCGCCGGGCGCGAAGGTGCTGGCGTCGAACGACCACTGCGAAGTGGCGATGTTCCGCGTGGGCACGTTGCTCGGCATTCAGGGCCATCCCGAGTTTACGCCAGAGTTCGTGCGGCCTATTCTTGAAAGCCGCCGCGAACGCATCGGGTCCGAACATGTCGACCGCGCGCTGGCGACTTTGAAAGAGCCATGTGACGGTACGCTATTGGCCGGCTGGGCGCGCCAGTTCCTGGCCGATGCTCTCCGGCCGCTGCACGATGACGCCGTCCTTGTGCAGAGTCACCGGCGTGCGGCAGACGATCGATAGATCGCCGGTCGCCATCACACCCTTGGCGAGATAACCCGCGATTTCATGCAGAATGCGGAACCAACGGGTGTCGGGGTTTTCGGCCCACTTGGCCTCGTAGAGATTCAGTTTGCCTTCGCCCATTTCCAGGAAGTCGACTTCGCGCCCTTGGCCATCGCGATAGAACCATAACGACAGCGGCTTGTCGCTGTTGGAGTGCCGCTTACGCAACTCGGCGCAGACGAAGGTCTCCCAGATCATGCCGATGAGCGGCGTGTTGACGAGGTTCGGCTCGGTCAATCCGAGCAGGAAGCACAACATGCCCGTATCGTTGAGATACAGCTTCGGCGACTTGATCATGCGTTTGCCGACGTTTTCGAAATAGGGCTCGAGCAGATAGATCTGATTGGTCGCTTCGAGCGCGCTCAGCCAGCTCTGCGCGGTTTTTGGCGTGATTCCGACATCGCGGGCGAGATCGGATACGTTCAGGATCTGCCCGCTGCGCACCGCGCAGGCGCGCAGAAATCGCTCGAAATCGCGGAGACTGCCGATGTTGACGACCTGGCGGACATCGCGCTCGATGTAGGTCGAGACGTAGGAAGAGTAGAAGGCGTAGGCGTCGAGTTCCGGCGCGCGCCACAATTCGGGGAACATGCCGCGGGCGAGCACGGCGAGCTCGCTTTTGCCATGGTTGGCCGGCAGTTCTCGCAGCGAGAGGGTTTCGAGCGAGAGGATCGCGGCGCGCCCGGCAAGGCTGTCACTAACCGCCTGCATGAGGGTGAACTTCTGCGAACCCGTGAGCAGGAATCGGCCCATGCGGGTGCGGTCGGCATCGATCTCGGCTTTGAGATACCGGAAAAGGCCAGGGGCGTACTGCACCTCGTCGATCAGAAGATCGCCGGGGTAGTTGCGGAGAAAGGCTGCGCCGTCGCGGTCGGCCATCTCGGCGACGCTGGGCAGATCGAGGGTGACGTAGGTGTGGTTGGGGAAGGCCTCACGCAGGAGAGTCGTCTTGCCGGACTGACGGGCGCCGGTGATGAC
>VFZQ01000111.1 GCA_016871135.1 Acidobacteriota bacterium
TCATCATACGCGGGCTCAAGCACCGAGACCACCGCCCATTTTCCATCGGGGCTAATCGCTGGCGAACTGACACGTTTCAATGTCCAGACGTCTTCATGAGTAATCGGGCGCTTGGCGGAGAGGGACAACCCCGCCAAAGCAATGAATAGAGCAAAACGCATACAGCCCATGATAGAACTGCTAGGATGCTTTCACGGCGCCAGTTCCTCGCCGCGGCGTCGGCCCTCGCCGCGCAGTCCGCCAGTCCCAATATCATTCTTGCGCTCGCCGACGATCAGGGCTGGGGCGATACTTCATACAACGGTCACCGAATTCTCTCCACGCCAACCCTCGACGAGATGGCCCGTGTCGGTATCCGTTTCGACCGATTCTATTCTGGCGCGCCGGTCTGTTCACCGACCCGGGGCAGCGCACTCACCGGCCGCCATCCCTATCGATACGGCATCTTTTCCGCCAACGCGGACAGCGGTGCCGACTCGCCTTCGAAATACGCACTTCCCTCGCGCGAACAAACCATCGCCGAAATCTTGAAGCCGCGCGGCTATACCTCGGGGCACTTCGGCAAATGGCATCTCGGCGATTTCGCCGGGGAACGAAAGTCCGCGCCAACCGACAACGGATTCGACGAATTCTTCTCGACGACCCGCAAAGTCGCTACTGTCGATCCCGAAGGCTACTGGACCGCCGCGGGCCGCATCCATGGCATCCAGGAAGGCGACGACTCCCGTGTGCTCATGGACCGCGCCATCGACTTCATCGAAAGAGCCGCCGCGCGCAAGCAGCCATTCCTCGCCGTCATCTGGTTTCACGCGCCGCACGAGCCCGTCCTCGCCACACAACGCCATCGCGCGCCGTACTCGCAATATCCGATGAAAACCCAACACTTCTACGGCGCGATCGCTGCTCTTGACGAGCAGATGGGCCGCCTGCGCGAAACGCTGCGTCATCTCAAGATCGAGCGCAACACAATGCTCTGGTATGCGAGCGACAACGGCCCCGAAGGCGACGCCCAGGTATCAAACTCGCCCGGCAACTCCGGCCCATTTCGGGGCCGCAAACGCAGCCTCTTCGAAGGCGGCATCCGTGTGCCCGCACTGCTCGAATGGCCCGCGAGACTCCCCGCTCCCCGCGTCATCAAAGCGGCCGCGTCGACGTCGGATTACATGCCTACGATCTGTGCCGCACTCGGAATCGCTCCGCCGAAACAACTCGACGGCATCAACCTGCTACCTATCCTGGACGGTAAACGCGCCGAACGTAACTCCCCCCTCGGATTCGAGACAATAGGCGATTCGCGCGGCTCACAGAAACTGGCTTGGATCGAAGATCGCTGGAAGCTTCTCTCCAATCTCAACGACACTCCCGACTCCCTCTTCGACCTCCTGAACGATCCCTCCGAAAAGATCGACCTCATCGCCAAGCATTCCGAGATCGCACACCGCCTGCGCGGCAAACTCGCTGACTGGCGTGCTTCGTGCACGCAAAGCCGCAGCGGCTTGTAGAATCGTTGCATGGTTCGCTATCTGTTCCTAACGGCCGCCGCGTTCGCCGCCGACGCCGATCTGATTCTTCACAACGGCAAGATTCTCACGGTCGATCGCAACTTCACCATCGCGCAGGCTATCGCGGTGAAGAACGGCAAGGTTGCGCGGGTGGGCGACAACGCAGGCGTGCTGAAGTCCGAACGCGGAACAAACACCCGTGTCGTCGACCTGCAGGGCAAGACCGTGTTGCCAGGCCTCATCGATTCTCACGTCCATGCCATCGGCGCTGGCTTGAGTGAGTGGAAGGTCAAGTTGCCGCCACTCGACTCGATTGGCGACATTCAGAACTTCATCAGGGAGCGAGCAAAGACAACACCCGCCGGCGATTGGATCGTCGTCCCGCGCACGCTGCCGCCGCGCCTGAAAGAGCAGCGCTTTCCGACAAAGCAAGATCTCGATGTTGTGACCACTCACCCGGTTGCCTTCGACGGTAGCTACGTCTGGTCGGCGAATACCCTCGGCTTGAAAGTCAGCGGCATCACGCGGGACACACCGAACCCGCCCGGCGGCGAAGTCGTCAAAGGCGCCGACGGAGAACCGAACGGCATTCTCCGCAACGCCAATCGGCTGCTCAAAGGCATCCGCGACGAAGCAAAGTTCGGCGAGAACGAACGCATCGAGGCCCTCGAAACGATGCTCAAGTTGTATGCCGCTTCCGGCCTCACCACCGTCGGCGACCGCGCCGTCACCGCACCCGATGTCGCCACCTACCAATCGCTGAAGCAAGCCGGCCGGCTCTCCGTGCGAACGGTTCTCACGTGGCGAATCGAGGCCGGAGGTAAGATCGAAGACATCGAGCGAGAGATCAACAGCCGCGATTGGACCACAAACAAAGGCGACGAGTGGCTCAAGTTCGGCACGTTCAAGGTCACCCTCGACGGTGGCCAATCGGTCGGCACCGCGTATCAACGAATGCCGTATGGGCCGTACGGCCGCCAACTCTACGGCCAGACAAATCCCGACACGCGCGGCACGCTGTTCGTCGACAAGGAAAAACTGACGCGCATCTTTCGCGCCGCGCGGAACAAAGGCTGGCAATTGACATCGCACGCGCAAGGTGGTGGCGCGATCGACACGCTGCTTGACGCCTTCGAGGCGCTCGACAAAGAAAAATCGATCGCGCCGACGCGCTCGCACGTAATGCACGGCAGCTTCATGAGTGACGAAGCGATCGCGCGCATGAAACGAATGGGCATCATCGCCGACGTGCAAGGCGGCTGGCTGCACTTCGACGTGCCCGCGCTCGAGAAGGTATTCGGCTATAAAAACATGCGCTACTTCTTCCCGCTGCAATCCTACTTGAAAGCGGGCATCGTCATCGCCGGCGGCAGCGACCACATGATCGGCCACGACAAGAACCGCGCCGTCAACCCCTACAATCCGTTCTTCAACATGTGGATGTCGATCACACGCCGCACGCGCGAAGGCGTCGAAGTGTACGCGGAGGAGAAGATCACTCGAGAGCAGGCACTGCGCATGTATACCAACGGTTCTGCGTATCTGATGTTCTCGGAAAAACAACTCGGCTCGCTGGAATCGGGCAAATTCGCGGACTTCGTCGTCATTGAAGAGGACTTCCTCAAGTGCACCGACGACGCCTTCCGCAACATCGCGCCGAAGGCCACGGTGGTCGGCGGAAAAGCTGTCTTTGGCGCGCTATAAGCGCGCCGCAGTGCGAATCCAAATTGCCAGGAACGACTCCAGCCAACTGTTACAATCCCCCCATGGGGCTGCAAAGGGTCTGGGTCGTGTTGCTCGTGGCAAGCGGTGCTTCGGCACAGGAAATAACCGCGACAATCACCGGCATTGTGACCGACGCTTCCGGCGCCGCAATCGCCGGAGCCGAGGTCGTCGCCACGCACCTCGACACCGGCGCGACGCGCCGCACTAGGACCGCCGCCGAAGGCGAGTACACGCTCCCGTCCCTGCTCATCGGCAGTTATCGGGTCGATGTCACCAAGACCGGCTTCAAGCCCGCGCGGCAGAACAGCATTGCCATTCACATCTCCGATCGTATTCGCGCCGACTTCAAGCTCAACGTCGGCGACGTCACGCAATCGATCGACGTCGAAGACACCGCCTCGCTCATCTCCACCGAATCAAGCGAACATGGCGGCCTCATCTCTGGCGATCAGGTTCGCGAACTTCAACTTAACGGCCGCAGCTTCATGTCGTTGATCGAACTGCTCCCCGGCGTCTCCTCCGATATGCCCGACCGCGTCGATCCCAATACGCCGCCCACCATTTCCATCAACGGCGCTCGCAATTCCGCCTCCGCCTTTAACATCGACGGCGGTACGAACTCCGACGTCATCGTCGGCTCCGGGTCGCTCAACACCTTCACAAGTGTCGACACCATCGCCGAATTAAAAGTCGTCACGTCCACTTTTAGCGCGGAATACGGCCGCGGTGGTTTCTCCCAAGTCAACGTCGTTACTCGCGGCGGCACTCGGCTCTTCAAGGGCTCGCTCTATCACTTCGCGCGCAACGACGCTCTTGACGCCCGTGACTACCTCACCCGTCAAGTCCTTCCGCTCAAGCTCAACAACTTCGGCTACAACTTCCACGGACCGCTCAACAAGAAACGCAACAGAACATTCTTCTTCTGGACGCAAGAATTCAATCGCATCCATACTCGCGGCGAGGCCGTCAATACGCAGGTTCCAGAGGTCGCGCACCGCAACGGTGACTTCACCAATCTCGCCGCCACAGCTGTCGTTGATCCCGATACCCTCGCGCCCTGGCCGGACCGCACGATCCCGCGAAGCCGCATTAATCCGATCGCCAAGAAACTCCTCGACAACTATCCCGCACCCAACTTCCGGGGCCCGGGCACGCTCAACTACACCAGCGCCAACGGCGCTACGCAGTTCTGGCGCGAGTACATGCTGCGGCTCGATCACAATTTCTCCGAAACGTTCCGCATCTACGGGCGCACCACGTTTGACATCTCGGACGTCAAGAACCCCTACGGTGGCTGGCAAACGGCTTCCGTAGCCACGCGTATCCCGGGCATCAATGCCACCGTCGCCAACGTCGACGGTCGCAATGTAAATCTGAACATCACCAAAGTCATGCGGGCCGGCTGGCTGAGCGAGACGGTCGCCACCTACTCCGCGCGCCGGATTACGCTGGACCCCGCCAACCCCGAGGTCGATCGCAAGTCGCTCGGCATCGATCTCCTCAAGCTGTTCGACAACGGTTCGAACACCATTCCCAATTTTTCGCTCGGCGGCAACTACGCCGTTCTCAACATCGGCCGTCCCTGGCTGAAGAACCTGTTCAACTTTGATGTTTCTTCCAACATTACCCGCATCGGGGGCCAGCACACGATCAAGTTCGGCGTCGTCGCGGCCTACGGCGGCAATCGCGAGAACCCCACAGGCCCGCTCATCAATGGCCAGTACGCGTTCAACACCCAATTCAGCCGCCACCCGGTCGCTAACGCCCTGCTCGGTCTTCCTGCCACTTACAGCGAAGCCGAACGCCTGGTCGTTTCACACGCGCGCTTCGCCATGGTCGAAAGCTTCTTCCAGGACGACCTTCGCATCCATCCACGACTCACTTTGAATATGGGCGTTCGTTACTCCAGCTACTTGAACCCATGGGATACGCGCAACGTTTTGACCAATTTCGTTCCCGAGTTGTTCGATCGCGCCAAGGCCGTCCGAATCAATCCGGCCAACGGACAACGCGTGCCCAACTCGGGCGATCCGCTCAACGGGCTTATCATCGCTGGAAAGAACTCGCCTTACGGAAAGAACATAACCAACAATCTTCACAACCTCTGGGCGCCGCGTTTCGGCTTTGCCTGGGACATCACTGGCCGCAAAAAGACCGCCCTCCGCGGCGGCTACGGCATCAACTACACTCGTCCGTTGATCGGATCGTTCATCAATAATGCCTTCGACAATCCGCCCTTCAATCGGTCCGTCACCATCAATCTGCCGCCATTCATGGACCCCTCCGGCGGCGGCGCCCTCGCCGGCGAACCCGCGCCAAGCCTCACCGTCATGGCAACACCGTTGCAGTCGCCATACGTGCAGCAATGGGGCCTCGGCATCGAACAGGAAATGGCGAAGCGATCCGTGTTGAAAGTCTCCTACCAGGCCAACAAGGGCACTCATCTTCTGCGCCCGATCAACCTGAACAATTCCGAGCCGCAACCGCCAACCCCTGGGATTAACGTCAACGCTCTCCGGCCGTATCAAGGCTACGGCAACATCACCGAACGCCAGCCCACGGCGAACTCCACCTACAACTCACTGCAAGTCAGCCTCAACCGCCGCATGTCGCGACAGTTGACGATCACGCTCGCTTACACATACTCCAAGAGCATCGACAACGCCTCCAGCGACCGCGGCGGCGGCGACGTTCCGCCCGACACGAGCAACGCCCGCAAAGAACGCGGCGTCTCCGACTTCGACCGCACTCACATACTCACTTCGAGCTACATCTACGAGCTGCCGAAACTCACGCGTCATCGGCAAACCGGCTGGTTCATCAACGGCTGGCAGTTCTCCGGCATCACGCGTATGAACTCCGGGCCCGCGTTCGACGTCGTCATGTCGACCGATGTCGCCGGTATCGGCGGAGCGCAGAATCAACGACCGCTTCTGATCGCGCCCGTTACATATCCGAAGACGGTCCAACAATGGTTCAGCGTGAATTCGTTCGGTCGCCCGGCTACAGGTACCTTCGGAAATCTCGGTCGCAACACGCTGCGCCGCCCCGGCATCCATCGCTGGGATTCCGCCGTAATGAAACACTTCTACCCGTTCGAGTCCCGTGCCCGCTATTTCCAGTTCCGCGCCGAAGCGTTTAACTCGCCTAATCATCCCAGCTTTACGACCGTCGGCACGACGCTAACGACCACCACAACCGCCGTCGACCCCTCGCAGAACAGCTTCGGCGTCGTTACGGGCACGCGCGATGCTAGAGTATTACAGTTCGCCCTGAAACTCTATTTCTGAGGTCCGGCCATGGCTAAATTCGAAACTCTCAAAACACTCGAAGCGATCAAGGTCAACAAAAAGACCGGTATTCAACAATCGCAGCGTATCAATCTCTCGTTCGGCTCGATTATCGAGGATCCGTTCGAGGAGCGCGATTGCCTCCGATTCCTCCACCTCGGCGAGATGTACGACGTAAAGCTCTCCGAAATCACTGGCTACTACAAGGCAATCGGAGGTCCGGCCTCCGATCCCGCGCCCGTCCCGAAGGCTGAGCCCGCGGCGAAAAAACCCGAAGCGCCCGCCGGCCCATCGCTCAAATTCGAAACTCTGAAATCGAACATGACCGCTTCGCGCGCCAAAATTCCAGGGGGCTGGTTGGTCGCGATCGGCCATGGCGTCACCTTCGTCCCCGACGAGAGCCACTACTGGGATGGAAATTCGATTTAGCTCTCCACGCAACGGCAAGAGCCGCCGCTTGGCGGCTCTTGCTTCTTCTCAACGGAGCTGGTTAGTTCGGTGAAAGAATCTCCGACCCAACTTTCAGCGCTTCACTGTGCAACGGGCTGATCGCCGGCGGAGTAGCATCCGCGGAGGCCTCCACCGCCGCGCGATATGTCCTGATCGCCTTCTGCGCGGCAATGCGGTCGCCGGCATCCAGCGCCTTCTGCCACTGCCGCAGCAGATCTTGCAGGTAGGCGTTCAATTGTGCGTCCGGCACGGCTACTGATGTTGACCCAAAGTTGTTGCGCCAGATCGAAAGATCCGCGGCGTCCACTTGGCGGGTGTCGGCGCCCGGCAACGCGTCCCACTTCTCTCCGTAAACGCCGAGATGCATCGCGCGTTCGATTCCATTCCAAAGCGACATTCGAATCTCCCGCACACTTCCGTCACTGAAAGCGAGATTAGCGGATCCCGCGCGGGCCGATGCAAAGCTGACACGGCCATCTGAACCGGCGAAGATCGACAGCGTCTGCGCTACGGTCGCCGGCGATTGGATCGCTGGAAGAGCGTGCCTCATCAACTCCCTGCGATCGGTATCGTTGGCTGCCAAGGCGAACACCTTCGCGGTCGCGGCAGTGAGTTCGGATGCGATCGCGTTGAACATCGCAATCCGCCCCAGCGAGGAACCCGGTGTCGCCGACCACACGATCGACAACCGCCATCGGAGGTGCCCGTCGCGTTTGCCGTTTCCGTACCGGTCACACCGGGCTTCGGCGTCAGCGCCAGCGTCCACGTCTTGCCAACCGCCCTGTACGACGAGGCCTTGAATCCATCCCATTCCCCGTTCGTGGGTAACTCCGCCGCATTGGCCGCGTCGGCGAATGTAGGGGGCAACGTTTTGTGGACATCGGCGTAGTTGTGCACCGCAATCCCGATCTGCTTCAAATTGTTAATGGCCTTAGCGCGCGCCGATCCTTCGCGGACCTTCTGAATCGCGGGCAGCAGCATTCCAACCAGGATCGCGGATGTCGAAATGACAACCAATAATTCAATGAGCGTGAAGCCGGCTTGGCTTCGGTTTTTTTTCAATCCAACGGTATTCATAATTTCTCCTTGTGATTTGGCCGGTATGCCTTACACAAGCCGGCGTCACAGGAGAAGTGTGAAAATGCGGAACAGAGTCGATCACAATAATTGCGCTGCCGCCGCGTTGCGGATTACGGCTTCACGGGCTCGGCCGGCTTTGACGGCTCAGGCTTGGCTTTTGCCGGATCGGCGGCAACTGGCCTGCGGAAGCGCTGCTTCGGCACTGGCTTCGCGCTCGCAAGTTCAATGAAGGTCTTCAGCAGCGTGTCCTTCGCCTCGGGCGCGAGCATCACCTGTCGCACGCCATTTACCGGTTCGGACAACGCAAACGCCTTGTCGGCCGATCGCACCGCGTACAGCACCGCAGCAAGTTCCGACGTCGACGAATCATACGGCATCGCTTTGGCCGCCTTATACGCATCAACCACCGGATGCGCCGTCGACCACGCGAACTCCTTCTCCACGGCCTCGGCGGGGAATACCACCTGCGTACCCAGGGAAGGGCTGATCGAGTAGATCGGTGTCGGCCACCCGGCCGCCGCTAGCGCCATCGCACCCTTGGGATCAGCCGCAACCAGATGCTTGACCTTCGCCTTCACAAGCTCGGGCACATCGCGCAGTTTCAGCATCTGCAACAAATTCGTCGGCGGCCCAGCGAGCACGACGATCGCGTTCTGATCGAACTGCGCCGTCAACGCATTGCGGACCAGCGCTGGAGCAACCGCCGTATCGACCAGTTTGTGAATGCCGTGTTCGTACTGCGGCTTTCCTTCAGCGTTCTTCCGGGAAAGCGGCACGGTCAACATCGGCGTGTCGTCTTTCATCGCGCCATCGGCCAGCAGACCCACGGGCAGCGTGCGGGAGAACGATCCGAACGCGCCGGAAACCGCGCCCGCGTAGAACCGGCCGACCACTTCGCAATACGCCGCGGAGCTGAGATTCGAGCGCGTGCTCGACACGACAACAACACGGCACTCGTTCAGGCCGTCGAGCCCGTAAAGGACCGCCAACGCCAACGCCGTCTCCGGCCGCGATCCCATATCGCAGTCGAAGATCACGCCAACCGCTGGCCTTCCTTGTCCGAAAAATTGCATGGTGTTAGCCGAGGTTTAAGCCGTCGACGCGCCCGGTTGAATCGCCGAAGTCGTCGGTCTGTACGCCCAACCGGTCCATCATCGTGAGGTACAAGTTCGAGATCGGCGTCTCCTTGCGATATGTGATCCGGCGGCCGCCCTTAAAGTGATTCCCGCCTCGGCCCATCACCATCACCGGTAGATCCTCGTGCGTGTGGCGGTTGCCATCGGAGAGCCCGGCGCCATACACGATCATCGAGTTGTCAAGTATCGACGCATCGCCCTCTTTGATCGACTTCAACCGCATCATCCACGCCGCGAATTGCTGCATGTGATACTCATTGATCTTCGTCACCTTTTCCAACAGCTCCAACTTGCCCTGATGGTGCGTGAGAGGGTGGTGGCCATCGGCGATACCGATCTCACGATACGGCCGCGAAGTGCCCTCGCGCGTAACCAAGAAGGTCACGATTCGCGACATATCGGCCTGGAACGCCACGGTGATCATATCGCTCATCAGCCGGAAGTGTTCGGCGAAATCGGCGGGAACGCCGTAGGGCTTCGGCATACCGGGATCGATCCTTGCGTTCTCGCCTTCGGCTTTCTCCAACTGCTTTTCGATTTCTCGAATCGACGATAAATACTCATCGAGCTTGCGGCGATCGGTCGGCCCAAGATCGCCCTGCAGTTTCTTGGTATCGGCCGTCACATGATCGAGTACGCTCTTGCGATACTTCGCCTGCCGCGCCCTCGCTTCGGGCGACAACACCGGCCCCTTGCCGAACAAACGCTCAAACATCGCCCGCGGATCGAGCAGCGGCGGCAGCGGCTGCGTCTCGCTCTTCCACGAAAGATTGTTGGTGTAAGCGCAGGAATACCCGGAATCACAATCTCCAGCCTGCCGCGCGTCTTCCAGACCAACCTGCAACGACGGGAACAGTGTCGCCGAGCCAATCTGATTGGCCGCGATCTGATCGCAGGAAATTCCGGCCTTGATGTCGACCATCGTCTTCTTAACATGAACGCCCGTCAGATACGAGCCACAGCAGCGGCCGTGATCGCCCGCGCCATCCAGCAACGCGCGCCCGCCGTTCTGCGTCAGGTTCGAAAGGATGTTGAACTCATTCCGCAGCGGTTCCAAAGGGCGCAGAATGCTGGGCAGTTCACCAGTGAACGCTCCTTCCTCCGCCGGCGTCCAATGCCGCATGTCGAGGCCGTTCGGCACATAGACGAACGCCATTCGGATCGGCGTTTTGCCGGGAATCTTCGAGGAGTTCATCGCCGGCGCCATCGCATCCAGCGCGGGCAGCGCGATCGCGGTACCGATACCGCGGAGCAGTGTACGTCGGGAGAGAGCCTTCTGCGTGATCATCGTGTTGCCACCTGTTTGGGTTTGGGTCCGGTTTCTGAATTTGGA
>VFZQ01000112.1 GCA_016871135.1 Acidobacteriota bacterium
TCGATGGGTTGCGCGAGGAGGGCGGGCGCGAGGAGCAGGCTGAATCGGAGCATGGTTGGCCATTGTTATCGTATCGAAAATGTTAAGCTGTCGTGTAATTGAACCGCCGCGATTTTCAGCGGCTGGCGCTTGTCCGTCTGGATGAAGCGCGAGTCCTCCTCGAGGCTGAGAATTTCGAGGGTTGCTACTATCTTTCCGGGTATGTGATTGAGTGCGCGTTGAAGGCGTGTATTGCGAAGTTGACGAAGCGGCATTCGTTTCCGGAGCGGTCGGCGTCACAGACCTGCTATACCCATGACGTGGGGCTGCTGCTACGAACCGCGAACTTGGAATACCGCTTGGAAGCCGCGCGCCGCGCGGATCCCGATTTCGCCGCCAATTGGATATTGGTGCGGGAATGGACTGAGCAGAGCCACTACGATTTCCGAGAGCCGGACGAAGTTGTAAAATTGTATAAGGCTGTGTCTGATCCCATGCATGGAGTTCTTCGATGGCTAAAGCACTACTGGTAGGCCCCGCACTTGAGGAAGGGCTTCGCTTCATCGAGTTGTTGAAGAAAGAGGGTATCGCTGTCAGCGCCGCGGTTTGGCACAGGCCGCCGATAAATACTTGGCGGCTATCCATCGTTAGCCCTACCTACGAAACGGGTGGACTCGAGAGGCTATACAGCACCACGAGGGCCGTTTTTAACAAGGCCGTGCCTGAGCTGGAGATGAACGAAGACGACATTTGCTTCCCCCGGCCCAAGACGAACTTCGCCAAGGATCTCCGCCGGCACCATTCTGGCTCCAAAAACGTTTCTACCACGCTCTACGACATGGAAGGCGACGCGCACGAAGCCTTTGTCTATTTCGCGAAGTAGCCCGAACTCCCTGCCCGCCATCTGCGTCTAAATAGTCATGAGCCAAGAACTACGCGATGCCGCCACCGAAGCCGTCGCCGCCGTCAAGAAGCTAGCGGAACTCGCCATGTCCGAAGCCGCCGAAAACGTCGAACCGATTGTCAAAGACGCGGGCGCCAAGGTGCGCGAAATGGCCGATGAGATTGAAGCGCTGGTCCAAAAGGCAAAACAGAAGGCGCCGTAATCAGTACCTCGCCACAGGCTTCTCTTCGTGCAGCACTTGCGCGAACCAACAAAGCAGAATCAACTGGTCGAGATGCTCGATCGACTCGTCCTTCACTTCCAGCGACCCCTGAATCCGCAGCGCGCCTTTACGGCGAACACTGAAGAGCACGTTTTTCTCGCGGTCGACCAGCGCCCACTTCGTCGCCATGATGTTGGTGACTTTCCAGGTGAACTCCTCGCCCGCGAGCTTGACCTTCGCGCTCGTGCCGGAAAAATTTGGCTCCATCGTCGCGACAGTCTTGCCGTCCTCGACCAGCGCTAGCCTGCGTTTCACGTAACCGCTGGCTTGCAGCTCGTACTTCGAGTCGCCGATCCGTCCGCGCGCGCCGGCAAATCGCCAGCCCCCCGAACGCCATTTCGATGTGATCGTCGCCGATCACCCAGCGGCGCTTCAGGCCTTCCGGTTGCTTCCACTCCATGATCGGAATATCGGCGGAAATGGCGGCGTTAATTAGGGCTTCCGGCGGTAGACGATCGTGCCTCCGGTCCTGTGCACTTCCTCATAGTGCTCCATCCACTCGCGCAGGTCGGGAAACTCGGTGATGGCAAGCTTCGGATTGTAGGGCCCGAGTCCATCGACAATCCAGTCGGGTTTTGATTGCACCAATTTCACCTGGTTCTCGGCGGCGAGGTTTGGCGCGGTTGGAACAGAGCTCGTCAGATGACGGTCGGCCAGGACCCCTGTCAAGGGCTGGGAGTCGAGGAACATCGTCGCTGCGGGCCGCCCGGCAAGCGCGTAGATCTCCGGACGATAGCCCCAGACAAACAACGAACCGCGTATGTGTTGCGCGGCCGCGCGCGAATCCTGCTCCATGGCTAGATCGGCCCACTGATGCGGCCGTCCCTGCGCGAGATCGGCGGCGAGCGTCACATAGCGCGGGCCGAAGCGGATCAGCGGGATCATCAGAAGACAAATCAGCCAACGGCGGCTTGATGCCGCGCGCGCGGCGAGCAAGACGAGGGGCGGAAGCAAGAGGAAGTAATAGCGCGGAAAGAAACGGAAGCCCGCGATCATCGCCAGAGCCGCGAGCGCGATCCACAGCAACCAGCGGCGTTTATTGGGTTCAGTGCGTAGTGTAAAGATCGCCCCGGCGGCTATCGAAACGTGAAAGCCGGCCCAGTTCAGCGTGCGTTTCAAGCCTTCGCCCAGCGCATCGGTGACGAACGTATCCCGCGAATACATCATCCCCCACGCCCACACTTCGAGCCAGTATTCCCGCGCCACCGGCAGCAGAATCAACTGCGGCGCGACGAAACCCGCCACCCACAACGGCCGCGCCACAAAACACGCCGGCAGCAGAAACAGCATCTTGCCGTTGATCAACATGCCGAAGCCGGCGACCAGCCCCGCCGCCAGCGCATTTCCACGCCATGCCGCCAGCACCGCGGCGGCTTGCAGCGGGATCAACATGAGGTCCGGCCCGATAACCATGACCGTTGCCGGAATGCCGAACGTCAGGAAGAACGCAAGAATCGCGGCGGCGAATCGCTCTTCCGTTTCGCCCCACAGCGACCGCGCAAATCGTCCGAGGCTCCACGCGCTCAAAGTGACGAACAGCGCGCCCGCGATGCGCAGCGGCACGCCGGTCAGCGCGCCGAACAGCAAATAGAAGCCAGGAAACAGCGGAGGCTTATCGAACCAGATATCGGCGTACAACGTCTTGCCCGCCAACATCTCGCGCGCCGCGGCGAGCGCATAGCCTTCCTCGACCCAGACGATGCCGCTGTGGCAAAGCCTTGCGGCTAGCACCAGCGCGAACAGGGCCGCATAGAACCGCCGCACTTTACTTGGGGAACTTCGATGCGTCGAGACCGGGAATGATACGCAGCGCGTTCTTGTAGTAGAGCTTCTTGAGCACTTTGTCCGGCAGATCAAGCCCGTACATCTTCCAGAACGCGTGGCGTTTGCGGTAGTAGTCGAAGTATTCGTCGTCGGTTTCCAGCACGCGGAAGTAGTAGTGATATTCGCTCGGTTCCCAGGTGTCCTTACCGAACAGCACGCGGTCCTGATACTGCGTGAACCACTTGCGGGCGTAACGCGGCTGGCGGCCGAACTCGTAGAGCACCGCGCCGATCTCGGTCATCATGTTCGGCATCTGGTCCATCAGCTTGCCGAGTTGCCCCAAGTCAGCGCCGAGCCAGCCCAGGTGCGCGTTGATGAACGTGACCTTCGGATGGCGTTTGATGCGCGTGTACAACTCGCCCATCAGCGTCTCCCAGGAGTCGTATTTATCTCCCGGCCGATAGCGGCTCGGGAACTGCTTCAGCTCCAGCCAGCGTTCGTTGGTTTTGTCCCACGGCGTAAAGAAGGGCTTCGGTTCCGCGGTGTGAATCAGCACCGGTTTGCCATACTTGGCGCACATCTCGAAGGCTTTATCGAAACGGGGATCGTCGATCTTGATTCGCTTGCCGTTCTTCTCGCTCAAGTCCATGCCGAAGTTCTTGAAAAACTTCAGCCCCTGCGCGCCGGCCTTGAAATCGTCTTCAAGCTGCTTGGCAACGATGTCGGAATAGTCAGGCCGCTCCAATTCCTCATAGGTCAAGTTGGCGAACACCGCGAAGCGCCCCTTGTATTTCGGGTTGTTGGTGTAGGTTGCGACATTCGCTTTCAAGCGCTCGCCATAGCCGCCCGACAGGTTCACCATGATCTGCAGGTTGATGCCGTCCATGTCTTTGACGAGCTTGTCCATCTGCGCCTCGTTGGCGTTCGGGCGCTGATGGTTATGCACGTCGATGATCGGATACTTCGCGCGCGTCTTCGGATGTTGCGGCACGACGAGCGACGATTTCGGATCGTACTCTTCGATCGACATCTGCGCGGCGCGGTCGGGCTTCGGCCACTCCTTCGGCTGCGCGAGCGCAAGGAACGGGAGTGCGGATAGAGCAAGAAACGGGCGTGTCATCGCCCTTTGATTATGTCCTACGGCTGGACGCCCAGCAACGCCGCGACGTCATTTCGCAGCTGTTCCGTTAAGCGCGTCTTATCTTTGAAGATCAATCCTTCGGTCGCAATCGGCTTGCCGAGCCTCACCTTCACAGGGCCGCCGCGGATCGTCGCGTGATGCATCGGCATCACTTCGCGCGTGCCGATGAGTCCAAACGGAACAATCGGAATTCCGCTCTTGATGCCGATAATCGCCGCGCCTTCCTTAAACGGTTCCAACGCGCCTTCGGTGCGGCCGCCCTCGGGGAAGATCAGTACCGAGATCGGATTTTCGCGAATCATCTCCGCCGCGCGGTGCAAGCTCTTCAACGCCGCGCGCGGGTTATCGAGCGATACAGGAATGTGTCCGGCAAGCTGCAAATGATGGCCCATCAGCGGAATCTTGAACAGGCTCTCCTTCGCCATGAAGCGAAAGCTGCGCGGCAGCGTTTTCAGCAGCGCCGGCGTGTCGGAATAGCTGCGATGATTACCCGCGAAGATGTAGTGCTGGCCGGGCTGCAAGTGTTCCAGGCCTTCGACCTCAACGTCCATCCCCATGACGACGGTCAGCATCTTGCCCCAGGTCCGCGCCATCAGGAATTGCCGCTCGCCGTTCGTATCGAACAGCGAAACGACCAGATTTATCGAACCCATCAAAGCCGTACTGGCCAGGATCATCGGATCGGTCCATAGGATTGTCCGCAAGAGTGCAAAAGACATTGAAGCGAATCTTCTATTGTACGAGGATTGCGCGCGCTTCCCCTACTAAGTAGAGCGAACCGGTGATGAAGATCAACTCGCTTTCAAAGTCCGATTCCAAAGCATCCCCGATCGACGCCGCCGCGCGCGCCCGTGCATGGGGCTCCATTTCGAGGATCGCCTCCGGCCGTAGTGCGCGTGCCTGCCCGGGAGCGGTGACGACCACCTCGTACGCCAGCGGGAACAACTCGGCGACGATCTCTTCGACGCTCTTGTCCCGCATCGCGCCGTAGATCAGGCCGATCTTCTTGCCGGCGTGAAACTCCCCGATATAAGCGGCCAGCGCTCGCGCTCCCGCCGGATTGTGCGCGCCGTCCAGTATAAACTTGCCGATCTTCTCCAGCCGTCCCGGCCACTTCGCTTTCGCGATGCCGCGAGCGTCGAGCCCCACTCGCTTGCACGCCGCAATTGCCGTCGCCGCGTTGACGACCTGATGCCGCCCCGCGAGTTGGCATGTGTACGTGATGCCTTCGATCGCAAACTGGCTGCCCCAGGCATCGACAACCGCATCGGGCACGGCGACGGGAATGAGTTCCGCACCCACCTCGCGCGCCCGGTCCTCGATCACCCGCATCGCCGCCGGATGCTGCGGCGCGATCACCGCCGGCGTGTTCGGCTTCAAGATGCCCGCCTTCTCGAACGCGATCGACTCGATACTCTTGCCCAGCCACGCCTCGTGATCGTAATCGACCGGCGTGATGACGCACACCTCGGGCGTCACGATGTTCGTCGCATCCAGCCGGCCGCCCAATCCGACTTCGATTACCGCCCACTCCACGCGCGCCTCTTTGAACAGGCAGAACGCCATTAGCGTTACGGTCTCGAAATAGGTTGGATGCGATTCGAGTTCGCCCGCCGCGATCATCTCTTCGGAGACCGCATGCACCTGTTCAAACGCCCGCGCGAACTGCTCCTTCGTCGCCGGCTTGCCACCGATCACGATTCGCTCCGTTGGCTCCACTAAGTGCGGAGAGGTGTAGAGCGCGGCGCCTAGAGCAGAGGCGATCATGGCGCAGGTGGAGCCTTTGCCGTTGGTGCCGGCCACGTGAATTGTGCGGAACGCCCTCTGCGGATCGCCCAATTTTGAAGCCACCGCGCTCACACACTCCAGCCCCAGCTTGGCTGTTTTCAGTTCGTTGCCAAGCGCGTAGAGGTACTCGACCGAGGCCGGGTAGTTCACGCGTGCGACGCGTGCGTGCAGCCGTAGGTGGACGGCACGCGGCCGCCCTTGTTGAGTTCGCGCATGCCGATATCGGTGGCGTAGTAGACGCGCGCGGTCCAGCCCTTGATCTGCCGGAAAAACCGTTGGCCGGGTTCGGTGAACGGCAGCTTCACGCGGTCGAGTTCGGTCAGCATGTCGACCTGCTGCGCTTCGGTCAGCCGCTTAAACGGCTTGCCGTGTTTCTTGGCCGCATAGCCGTCGAGCCACGCCAATCCCTCAAGTAGCGAATCGCGCTCGGCCGCGGGTCCGGCGGCGAGCAACCGGTCCATCCAGCGATTGACTAGCGCCGCTTTGGCGCCGGGCGTGTCGGTAGCGGGGATGATCAACTCCGTGAGGATGACGATTGTCTCGTTCTGGTGCGCGTCGAAAACCTCGGGTTTCCAATCGGGCGCGGTTGACACCTGTGCGAGCGCAACTCCGGGTGCGGCGGCGGCGAGTTGGAGGAGATCCCTGCGGTCCATACGAACCCCATCGTATCATCGTGATGAATCGTATGAGAGCGGCCCTTTGCATTGCGATGCTGCTGGCTTGTGCCTGCGCGCGGAAGCCGAAGGTATGCCCCGGCTGCGGGATGCTCTCCGAGTGGCAAAAAGCGACGGAACATTTCGAAGTATCCGCGCAGGCGCAAGCCGTTCTTGGTGAGTTTCCGAACGATGCGGTTGGCAAGCGGATTAATGCGCGTTTGAACGAGATCACTATGGCGCATTTGCAGCAGGTCGACGAAGCGCCCGTGCCATTCGATGCGTTCGTCGAACGGATCGCCGACGAAAACGACTCTTATCGCAAACAACCCGGCGGCGACGCCAAGTGGCGAATTGAATGCCGCTGCAAGCCGGTGCATTTTACCGATCAAATCGTGGTCGCCAAGTGCACGTACTACTCCTCCACCGGTGCGGCATATCCACAAACGGCCACTTACTATGAAACCTTCGACCTGTACACGGGCCGCAAAATGACGCTCTCCGACTTCGTCGATCCCGCCCGCCACGAAGCCCTCCGCAAACTCGTCGAAGCCGATTTCCGCAAACAGCGCGGCGCCGATGTCGAGTTCGAAAAACTCCCGCTCGACGATCACTTCGCGCCGTTGAACGAAGGTCTCGTCTTTCACTACTCGCCCGGCGATGTCGGTCCGCACGCGCGCGGCGAAACGACGGTCGTCATTCCATGGGCCGCGGTGAAAGGCCTCTGATGCGCGTCGCGATCATCGGCAACTCCGGCTCGGGAAAATCGACACTCGCGAAGCGGTGCAACGTGCCCGTGCTTGATCTCGACACCGTATATTGGGAACGCGGCAAAATCGCCGTGCAACGCGATCCGGCCGAAGCCGCCGACGAAGTGCGCGCCTTCTGCCGCGCGAGTGACGACTGGGCAATCGAAGGCTGCTACGCCTCGCTGATCGAAGTAGCGCTCGAATTCACGCCCGAGTTGATCCTGCTCGATCCAGGCGTCGACGCCTGCATTCGCCATTGCGAAGCCCGGCCCTGGGAGCCGCATAAATACGCGTTGAAGGAGGAGCAGGACAAGCATCTGGCGTTTCTGCTCGAGTGGGTGCGCGGCTATTACACGCGCGACGGCGAGATGTCGCTGCAAAGTCACGAAGCCCTGTACAACAGCTACGCCGGGCCCAAGCACCGAATTGTGGAACTCTCAACCGGCGAAGAGCGTCAATAACAGTGAGAGAGAGCAGCCGAGCGCGAAGCCCCCACGCGACTCCGGTATACGGAGCGCCGGCGGTCGACGCGCCCGGCTGGCAAAGCGATAACCATCAAGTGGACCCCGAGTCCGTCCTCCAATCGCTGCGCTCTCTCGCCGATAGAAATGTGTTTGACGTTTCCATGGCCAACATGCAGCGCTTGGCCATGGGGATCGGCGTCGATCGCGCGCCTGCGTTGTCGAAGACCGGCTGCTACGAGGCCCGTTCGGTGGCCGAGTTGAATGACGACCCCGTCAACACATGCCGCATGCGTTTGCGAAGATTTTCAAGTGGCCAAAATAGCGACGCCGAGTTCGCCAAGCGCCCGCCATTCATCGGAAACGCCGCCACCGACGATCGCAACTTCGTGATGAAAGGCGTAAGCTGGGCGCTGCGCGCGAGTGTATCGATACATCCCATCGCCTCGCCTCGTCGGAAAACAAATCCGCCCGTTGGATCGGAAAGGACGCCCTGCGCGATCTCAAATTGAAATGATTGACGAATATCTGAAAACGATCAAACCCGAACAGCGCGAGGCGCTCGAAAAACTGCGTGCGGCGATACGCAAGGCCGCACCCGGCGCCGAGGAGTGCCTTAGCTATGGCATGCCCGCATTCCGGCTCAATGGCCAGTTGATTGCCGGTTTCCGGGCGGCGGCCAAGCACTGCGCATACTTTCCGATGAGCGGCAGCGTCGTCGACACGATGGCAACCGACCTCAAAGACTACGACACCAGCAAGGGAACAATTCGTTTCCGGCCATCCAAACCGCTGCCCACCGCGCTCATCAAAAAACTCATCAAGGCGCGGATCGCGGAGCGGATTACTTAATCTGAACCAGCATTTGCGGACGGTGCGATTCCAGCACCAGCGGACACGCGTCCCCATGGGTGCGGCAGTGATGCGGGATCTTGCCGGCGGCGAGTTCGGTGCGCATTCCGACCATCACTTCGCCATTCCAAACCTCAGCAACGCTCGCTTCCGATGGCTTGGCGATCGGCTTCTTCATAAAACAACACGGCGTGTAGCTGTCGTGAACCGGCCGAATACACAAGTATTTCCACGGGAAGAGGCAGGGGATATCGACGCCCGGCTCGGCCTGCTCCTGGATGAACGACTCCGGCGCCTTCCATTCGAAGTGAATCAACATGCCGCCGAACTCGCCGGAGCTTTCGACTTCCGCTCGCAGCGCCATGTAATCTTTGTAGTCCAGCCGTTCGCTTTCGTACCGAAATTCGTGGCCGAACGACCGCACCGCGTAGTCGCCCACGCGCATGTCGAAGAGGTGGCGGAAGATCACACGCTCCACACCGAGTCCGCGAGCCAGTCGCAGAAAGGGGATCGCTTCGTGCCGGTTGCCGCGCATGACAATGAAGCTCAACGCGAATGGCGGACGCTTGCCAGGGCGCAGTTCGGCATTCAGTTCGACGAGCCTGCGCAAATTGCGGACCGTGAGATCGAAGCCGCTTCCTTGATACTTGCGATAGGTTTCTTCGGTCGCGGCATTTATGCTCACCACGAAGTCCAGCGATTCGGCATTCTCCAGCAGAAACCGCGCGCGGCGTTCGTTCAGTAAATGGCCGATCGTGGTGAACCCGAACCGAACGCCATTTGCCGTGAGGCGCGCCACAACCTCCTCGTGCCTCGGATAGAGCTGAAACTCGCCATAGGTACAATCATTAACGCGTTGGGCCTGAAGCATGTAGGGCCAGTACTGTTCCAACTGTTCGTCGCTAATATGCCCTGGTTCTTGATAATCCTTCCCGTTCTTACCAACGCAATATGTGCATGGCGGGTGCATGTGGCACTTGCCCGTGAACTCAATGTTCACTGTATCGGGAGGCGACTCCAGGTACGTCCGCCGCTCCTCGATCTCGCGGCGCAAACGGGGCGGCGTCATAGCTGCTTCTCCGAAGCGACGACCGTGCGGCGTTCGACTGGCAATTTCGGGATCTCAAGGAACCCTTCGGCCGCTCCCGAAGCTTTTGCCCGCGCCACCACGCCCAGCGCTTTTGTGTAGGCCGCGATCACACGTTCCGCGGCTTGGTAATCGTGCGCTCGGCTCACGATTACATAACCTTTGACGCTGATAACCCCGTTGCGCGCCAACTCCTGCTGCACCAGCGTATGTAGAACGATGTCTTCGTCTGACTCCGCTTCGAGATCGAAGAACTTCAAATACATCCGATACGGCGGGCCGATCAACCCGGCATGCAGCGAGAGCGTCCGGCACGCCTCCCGTACGCCCGAACGGATGCACTCGCCGATGGCCCAGACTTCGCGCGGAACCGGCTCGGCCGCATAGACTTCGAGAGCGGCCTTCGCCGCCGCGAACGCGTGCGTCTCTCCCTTCATCGTGGCGGCGTAGTAGATGCGGTTGGAGTACTTCTGGAGCAGTCCCTCGCGGCTAACGACCGCCGACAACGGCATCCCATTGGCGAGCGCCTTTCCGAGGCAGGTCATGTCGGGTGCGACGCCAAACGCCGCCGCCGCGCTTCCCGAGCGAAAGCGGAAGCCGGTCATGATCTCATCGAAGATCAGCAGCGCGCCGTGTTTGGAGGCAAGTTGGCGCGCGCGCTCGAGAAACGGGCCGTCTTTCCAATGCTGCGGATCGGCTGGGGTTACGCACATCGCTGCGGGCTCGATCAGAATAGCGGCCAAATCGGCGGCGTGCTCGGCGACGGCTCTTTCCAGTGCGTCGATTCCCAGATACGGCACCGGTACAAAGTAGCGGTTGTTCCCCTCCGGCACACCGGTTCCATTCAC
>VFZQ01000113.1 GCA_016871135.1 Acidobacteriota bacterium
AGAGGTCTTTCAACTGCTGGCGGAAGTGGTCCTCGTTGTACTGGCGGCCGGTGAGCCATTTCTTCAGAAGCGTCATCGGCACATCGATGTCCTTGCGCAGCGACTCGACGTTATGACCGCGTAGAAAAAGGCCGTAGAACATGGCGGCCTCGCGGCGGGGCGCGAGCGGGTCCGACAGATCGCGGTTGGGGCCGATCAGTGGGAATTCCGGAATTTGAAGTTGACGTTGCACGCCGGAAACCACGAGTATAAACGGGCGGCCCGAATCCGGCAATAGGATTTTTTCCTAAGGCTGTATTATCCTGTCGTCATGCGAAGCACTCTGCTGTTGGCGATGTGCGCGGGCGCACTGTCCGCCGAAACCTGGACAGGCACCGTTGTGGACGTAATGTGCAAAGGCCGCGATCTGGCGTCGCATACGCGGGAGTGCGCGCTGCAATGCGCCAAGGGTGGATTCGGCCTGGTTCTTGGCGACGGCACGTTCGTCAAGTTCAATGAATCCGGCAACGCGCGCACGCTGGCGCAGTTGAAGAAACTCGACCGCGAGAAGGACCTAAAGGCGAAGGTCAACGGCGAGCGCAAGGGCGATGTCATCGCCGTGCAATCAATCGAGTTTCAGTAGGCGCGCGCGCATCGCGACCCACGCGGGAAACACGCCGGGGTTCTCGAGCCACGTCAGCATCCACGAGACCATCTCGGCTTTTTCTTCGGCGTACTTCGGATTGCGCTGCGCGAGTTTGGCATGATCCTTCGCGGTGATGACGATGTTGCGGATACTTCGTTTGGCCGCGACATCACCCCGTTCGTACTCCGCGCACAGCGCCAGGAGCGTCCGCCGCACTGACGGGTAATCGCACTGATCGACGCCCTCGACGAATGGCACAAGCGGCTCGCCGCTTTGCCGCAACAGCTTGCGCAGATCGGACTCCTTGATCGGGGAGAGCAACCGCAGGAGCTCTTGGAAGTGATCCGCCTCGACGCAGGCCGGCGCGCGCTCTCGCAGCCACGCATCGAGTTTCGACTTCCGTGACTCCCTCATCCCTTAACGCGGCGCCACGCGGCGACGGCGCGGGCGTGATCGCTATAACTCTTCGAAAAAATGTGGCGTCCGGAGCCGTCCGGACGAGCGACGAAGTAGATGAACTCGGCAGGAGCGGGCCTTAGCGCGGCGGCGATCGCGGCGCGCCCGGGATTGGCGATCGGCCCCGGCGGAAGGCCCACCGTGCGGTAGGTGTTGTAGGGATGCTCGCGTTCGAGATCGGACTTGTAGATGGTGCCTCGCCACCTGCCGAGAAGCATCGCGGCGTAGATCGTAGTCGGATCGGCATCGAGCTTCATGCCTTTGCGCAGACGGTTGTGATAAACGGCCGAGACCACCGCGCGCTCTTCCGGCGCGCCGGTTTCCTTCTCGACCAGTGACGCCAGCGAAACCGTATCGAGCACCGTCGAGCCGCCGCCCACGGCCTTCCATTCGCGGCGGAATTGATCGGTCAGCACGCGGCACAACCCCTCGGCGGTGATCTTGCGTGGCACGTGATAGGTGGATGGAAACAGGAAGCCCTCAAGCGACGGGGCCGTCGGCGCGAGATCGCGGATCATCGACGGATTTTGCGCGGTAGCGATGAACGCGGAGGCTTTCACCAGCCCGGCGCTCTCCACCGCTTGCGCAATTTCGTAGACGTTGTAGCCTTCGGGGATCCGCAACTCTACGAGGTACACATCGCCCTTTCGGAGGCGATCGACGACGTCCCAGACCGAGGCGGCTTTTTCGAACTTGTACTCGCCAGCTTGAAACCTAACCGACGGCTTGAGCGCACGCGCCGCCAGCAGTTGCCAGCGCGATTGCAGCACGCCGGATTCCTCGAGCCGCCGCGCGATTTCCATCGTGCCCGTGCCCTTGGCGAACTCAGTGAATTTGATCCCCTCGAAGCCCTTGTAGGGCTTCGACAACGTCAGCGCCACGCTGCCGATTGCAACGGCGATCAACAAAACGAGTGCAAGCAGCGTCTTCTTCATTGTGCCGCCAAGTAGCTATCGAGCAGTATGCGCGCGGCCATGCGGTCGACGCTGCCGTCGCGCTTGGGCTGCAAGCCCGCGTCGCGCATCCAATGCCCCGCTTCCACGGAGCTCATGCGCTCGTCCCACATCTTGTACGGTACGCGGGCGCGTTCGGCCACGCGCGCCGCGAACGCTTCGGCTTCGACACTCATCTCGCTGGCTTCTCCATTCAACAGGATCGGATTTCCGGCGACGAGCAGCGACACTTCGTGCTCGCCGATTAATCGCGCGATGTGCGCGACGTCCTTGCGGGGGCTCGTCCGGATCAGCGTTTCCAGGCTGTGGGCCATCATCCCCAGCGGGTCGCTCATGGCGAGGCCGATCCGCTTGCGTCCATAGTCGATCGCCAAAATGCGCATCGTATGATTCGATTATAGGGGGTTCGAAACGAGCCCGCATGCTAAAGTAGCGAATACCTGGGATCGCCGTGCCCGTTGAAGAAACTACAGTTCCCGTAACCACCAAAATCCGCAACACCGGAGGTGTCCTTTTCACCTTCGGCGTGCTGACGGCGCTATTGTATTTTGGGCGTCTTTTCATCGTCACGCTGTTGATGTCGATCTTCATCGCTTTCATTCTTGAACCGGTTGTGAACTTGTTCATGCGCGCTCGCCTGCCGCGTGGCTTCGCGAGTTTTCTGGTGTGCAGCCTGGCGCTCGTCATTTTGTACTTGTTCGCCGTGCTTGGCTACTCGCAGGCCTCCGGCATTTGGGAAGAGCTGCCGGCTTATACCCAGCGCGTCAATCAACTTTCCGAGAAGGTGCTTGTGCAAGTGGAGGGCGTCGAGAAGGCTGTTAACGACATGCTGACGCCGCGGCGCGCCCGCGATCAGGAACGCATCGCGCGGGAGCAACAACAGCAGGCTGAACTGCAGAAGCAATCGACACGCCGTAAGCGCGCCACGGATCCACCGATGTCGCCGTTGCTGCCGCCGCCCGTGCAGGAGGTGCGCATCGCGTCGGAGCGATCGCCCGTCGTCGAGTACCTCTACGAAAACTGGACGCAGTTTTACGACATCGCGCTGATGGCGTCGTTCGTGCCGTTTCTCGTCTACTTCATGCTCAGTTGGCGCGATCACTTCGTCCACAATTTCTTACGCGTGTTTCATGGGGAAGCGCGGGGCATCGCCGCTGCGACGATCGACGGCATCGCGCGGATGGCGCGCGCCTATGTCGTCGGAAACTTTATTCTTGGCTTATTACTGGCCGGCGCTTCGATGGCGTTCTTTTACATCTTCAAGGTGCCGTACTGGCTGATTGTCGGACCGCTCAGTGGGTTCTTGAGCCTGGTTCCATACATCGGCCTTCCGCTGGCCATCATTCCGCCGTTTCTCGCCGCGCTGACCGTTTACGATAACCTCGCCGAGTATCTTGTTATCGGGACTACCGTCGCCTTCTTTCACCTGCTTGCGTTGAATCTGTTCTATCCGAAACTGGTCGGCTCGCGGGTGCATTTGAATCCCCTTGCGGTCACTGTCGGCCTCATGTTCTGGGGCTTTCTGTGGGGCGGCATCGGTTTGGTGCTCGCGATTCCACTGACGGCGTCGTTGAAGGCGATTTGCGACCACATGCCGGGGCTTGCGCCGTACGGCAGGCTAATGGGCGATTAGCTGTGTTACGCTGACCTTCAATGGATCGTCGACAGTTGTTACTTGCGGGCTCCGGTCTGTCCGCGCTGCCCCTGTTTGGCAGGACGAATCAGATTGACCGGTCGCGCCTTTCCACCGTTACCGATGAAAGCGGCAAGGATCCCGCCGAGAACTTCGCGTTTGCGAAGAAATACGGCCTGCGATACCTCGAAGTGCGGCAGGTGCCCGGCGCTAAGAAGCACTACGCCGACCTCTCCGAAGCCGAACTGAAAGCGGCCGCGAAAGAGTTCGCCGACAACGGCGTGAAGGTCAGCTTCTTCAACTCCGGCCAGTGCAAGTTCGCGCTACCGGGCACCGAATACATCCGGCAGCGGCCCGAGACGCCGGAGCAAAAAGCCAAGCGCATCGCGCGCGATCAGAACGAGTTCGACAAGCGCATGGAAACGCTGCACAAGTCGATCCGCGCCTCGCAAATACTCGGCTGTGACAAGGTTCGCATCTTCGCATTCCTGCGCGTCGCCGAGCCGGCCTCGGTGATGCAACGCGTCTATGACACGATCGGCCCGATGGTGAAGGTAGCCGAAAAAGAGGGTATTAAGCTGCTGCTCGAAAACGAGGTCGCCTGCAACGTTGCGCGTTGCGACGAATTAGCCGCGGCGATGAAAGCAATTCCGTCGAAGGCGTTCGGCATCAACTGGGATCCGCTGAACGGTCATCACTTGAAGGAAGAGGCTTTCCCGCACGGCTATGCGCTGCTACCGAAGAAGAAGCTTTGGAACGTGCAGGTGAAGGGCAAGAGCATTCTCAAAGAGTTTGCCACCGATTACTTGAATTGGTCCGGCATCTACTCCGCGTTGGAGAAGGACGGCTATCAAGGTCAAGTTGGCCTGGAATGCCACATCTTTGGCGCGGAGCTTATCCAACGTTCGCACCAGTGCATGCAGGAGATGATCCGCATCGCCGAGAACCGGCAAGCGACGTAAATGCCATCGAAGACCCTGCTGCTGTGCGGTGCGCTTGGTTTGATCATCATGGGCGCCCTTGTGGGTACGGGGCTTTTTGTCAGCCGCGACACGCATCTGGTTCTGGAAGGCAAGATTCAGCGCGTGCGCGCGTCGGAAGTACGAGCGGGCGCGTCGGTTGTCATCGCCGATGTAAAGCTGACTAACCCGAGCGGTTATCCGTTCATGATCAAATCCGCAGACATCGAAATCATCGCGGCTGATGGAAAGACCTTGACTGGCCGCTTCATCCCCGAGGTCGACGCGAAGCCAATGTTTTCGGTGCTGCCGGCACTTGGCGATAAATTCAATCCGACGATTGCTATCCGCGAATCGATCAAACCGAAGTCGACGGTGGAGCGAATGGTCGCCACAGTATTCGAACACCCGATCGGCGTAATCGAATCGCGCAAGGGCTTGGTGATTCGGTTCAAGGACGTCGACGGGCCGGTGTCGGAACTGCGCTAACGCTTGTCGACGTTGGCGAGCGGGTTGTCGAAGTCGAAGCCGAACATGCGGGGGTTCTCGCCGATTACCGCGGCCGACGTGATGTAGAACACGTAGTCATACGTTTCCTTCGGCAGTTTGTCGCGGTACTTCGTCAGGATCTGCCAGAAGTTGCGCTCGCGCGGATTGGCAGGCAGAGTCTTCAGCAACGGAATTACTTTGTGCTCGCCCCAGTTGTAGGAGGCCATCACAAGCAGGCCGGACGCTTGCGCTTCGGTCGAGTAGATGTCCTTGATGTAGCGCGATGCCGCGACGGTGGCCTTGCGCCAGTTGTGGCGGTCGTCGGCGGGATCGGGGCGCGGCTCTTCGACCAGCGGGCCCATCGTCAGGCCGTACTGCACGCCGGTCTTCGGAATGAACTGCCACATGCCCTTGGCGTAGCCCATGTACGTCTGCGGGCCGCTGATGAACTCTTCGAAGTTGCTCTCCTGCATCGCGAGGTAGAAGAACTGCGGCGGCAGACCGCGATCGAGAAACTCGCGCGCGATGGTTGGCGTGTAGTTGTTGTCCTTCGCGCGCGTCAGCGCAATTCTGAAGCGCGGGGACGACTTCCAGTAGCCGATGTACTTCTTGATTTCGTCGAGGAATTCCGGCGGGGCGTTCAACTCGCACTCGCCGAAGATGCGAGTGACGCGGAAGATCAGCTTCTCCTCTTCGGTGAGTTTCTTGTCGTGATCTTTAATGCCGTCGAGATACCGGTTGTACTGCTCTTCCATCTGCCGCCGCCGTTCGCGGAACTTGCGGATCTGATCGGCCCCTTGCGTGCCGGTAGAATCGGCCACGAGCTTTTCGACGTTGGCGATGTCGACGTCGAGCGACTTCATCGAATAGAACAGCTCTTGCGCCATCGACGACTGCTTGCGAACTTGTTGGTCGCGGTAATAGGCGAAACCACCCACACCGGCAAGCAACACGACCAGCGCCGCAACGACCCACAGATACTTGAAGCGCTGTTTCTTCTGCACCTGGGTGAACGCTTTGCGGATCATCATGGTGCGTTCGCCGACCGGCGAGCCATCGTCTTTGTTGGTGAGGTAGCGTTCGGCGTAGCTTTGAATGACTTGTGTTTGCCCGCCAACGACTGGCGCGGGTTCGGGCTTCTGCGCGATGGGCAGCTGCGCCGATGGCATCGCCGCGATCGCTTCGACGATGATCTGCACCATTGGTCCTTCGGCGCCGAGGCGCATCTGCACCGCATGGCCAATCGCGACCGTCTGTACGCGCTGGCCGTCGATCCAAATTCCGTTGGCGCTGTTGTTGTCCTGAATCCACCACTGGCCGTTTGCGTAGGCGATGGTGCAATGCTGGCGGCTGACGTGCGGGTTTTCGAAACGGACTTCGCAGCCCTCGATGCGGCCAATCTTGAAGGTATCGTTGAAACGATACTCGATCATCTGCGACGGGTCGATACCGATGCGCAATCGCAACGCGGGTGCGCCGTAGTTGGGGAAGGTGTTGGACACGGTCTATTGAGGCCCCGAACTGTTGCCTGGAGGCAGTATAGCAGGTGCTATGATGTCGCCAATGGAACCGGAACAGGCGCAGTGGCTGGCGGTGATTTTGCTGCTCGCGGGATTGCGCTATTACGACAAGCGCCTTGATGATCTCAAGGACTTGATGCGTGTCGAGATGGACAAGGCGAAGCTGGAACTACGGTTCGAACGGCGGGCGCGCGAACAGCGGATTTTGAGAACTCTCGCTGTGGTCACTAAGGTTTGATTGGTGGCGGTGTGTCGAGCCGCGTCCCGGCCGGACTTTCCTTCGCAGGATTCCTCAGTTCTTCGATTACGCGCACCCTGCACGCACTGAACTTGTTCGCATCACCACTCCAAGTTCGATCAAAGGCGCAGAACATCGCGGATCGAATCGGAACAGCCTCAGTTGCGGGCTCATCGAAGAACTCATTGACGAATCGAACTATGACGGCCTCTCGAATACTCTCACCAACTACTTTCCGAGCGTCCGTACCATCCAAAAATCCAGCAACATAGACGGTGCGCTGATTCTTGTCGAGCATAGCCCAAAAACGGCCATTCAAGTATCCGTTCGTCGACAATTTGGCAGGATCGCCCTGCCACGATTGACTACCTAGCGCTAGGCCGAAGATAATAATAAGCTTACGCATTGGGCGACGCTCCCTTCGTAACTGATTCTATCAATTCTCAGCGTTGCTGCCGGAGCGATCCCTTCGCCCGGTAACTCCGGACAGTGGAAATGTATTCGTAGCGACCACCGCTGCAGTTCGCCTTTTCGGAAACTAGCGACGGTGCTTAAAATTCTGGTAGGCGCGGCAGGGATCGAACCTGCGACCCTCAGCTTAGAAGGCTGATGCTCTATCCAACTGAGCTACGCGCCCACACTTCTATTCTAAATGCGATCCTGTCCCTATGCGCGCCGTTCTTTGTTTCGCCTTGATCGCCCTTGCCGCCTGCTCTTCCAAACCGACCGACACCTTCGCCAAGTTCGAAGAGGACTACTGGAACGAATGGTTCCGCACTTTCCCTTCGTCGGCCACCGGCGTGGGCATTCACGACTACGACGGCCAGCTTGAAGACCTCTCCGCGGACGCCGTCGCCAAGCGCGTTGCCTACTTGAACGCCGCGCACGACCGGCTCGCCGCGTTGCCTGCCGGCGGAAACATCGACGCCGAAATTCTCGACACCGCCATTCACGCCGAGCTCATGGAACTCACCGAAACGCGAAGCTGGAAGACGAACCCGATGGGCTACGTCGGCGCGCCCGGCGGTGCGATCGACGTGCTGATGAAGCGTAACTTCGCGCCGCCGGCCGAGCGGCTGCAATCGGTCATCGCGCGCCTCGAAAAGGTTCCGGGCGTGCTCGCGGCGATGAAGGTTAACGTCTCCAATCCGCCCAAAGAGTTCACTGACCTTGCAACGCGCATGGCGTCCGGTTCGGTCGGCTTTTTCAAGAACACCGTCGCCGCATGGGCCAAGGACGCAGCCAAGGACGACGCCGCGCTGCTCGCGAAATTCACGGCTGCCAACAATGCCGCCGCGGCCGCGATGGAAGATGCCGCCAAGTGGCTCAAGGACGATTTGTCGAAACGCTCGACCGGCAGCTATGCGATCGGCGCGGCGGCGTTTTCGAAGAAGCTTGCGCTCGAAGAGATGATCGACGATCCGCTCGATAAAATCCTCGCGATCGGCGAGGCGAATCTTGAAAAGGACTACAAGGACTTTGTCGAAACCGCCAATCTCATCGACCCGAAGAAGACGCCCGCGCAGGTGATGCACGACATCTCGAACGACCATCCGTCCGAGACGGATCTCATCCCCGCCACGCGCCGCACACTCAAGGGTATTCAGCAGTTTTTGATCGACAAGAAAATCATCGACCTGCCCACGATGAATCTGCCGCTGGTCGAGGAGACGCCGCCCTACGCGCGGTCGGGCAGCTTCGCGTCGATGGACACGCCCGGCGCGTATGAGTCGAAGGCGAAGGAGGCGTTCTATTACGTCACGCCTGTCGAGAAGGACTGGGACGCCAAACACAAAGAGGAACACCTACGGCTGTACAACAAGCCGGTGATGGAGGTGATAACAATTCACGAAGCGTTCCCCGGCCACTACGTGCAGTTCATCTACGCGCCGCAGTTCCCGACGAAAACTCGCAAGCTCTACTGGTGCTCATCGAATGCCGAAGGTTGGGCGCACTACACCGAGCAGATGATGATCGAAGAAGGCTACGGAGCGGGCGATCCGAAATTGAAGCTGGCGCAGTTGCACGAGGCGCTCTTAAGAGACGCGCGCTACGTCGTCGGCATTAAGCTGCACACGCGCGGCATGACCGTGGAAGAGGGTGCGAAGCTGTTCGTCGACCGCGCGATGCAAGAGCCGGCCAATGCCTACGAAGAAGCGCGCCGGGGCGCGTACAACCCGACGTATCTCTACTACACGCTCGGCAAGCTCGAAGTGTACAAGCTGCGCGAGGAGTACCGAAAGAAGAAAGGCGCGGAGTTCAAATTGAATGAATTCCATGCCGACTTCGTTAAGCAGGGTGCGATTCCGATCAAGCTGATCCAGAAGCTGATGCTGGGGGCTTAAACACCCCAGCAGTAATCTTCAACAGCCTTCTCAATCGCGTCGTTCTTATCTGCCAGCCGCATTAACTCCAGCCTGATCGCATCGACCAACGCCTTCCACGACGCTTCGATCACGTTGTCGGAAACACCGACCGTCGCCCAGGAGCGCTTGTGATCGGACCACTCGATCAACACGCGCACCTTCGCGGCTGTGCCCTTTTTCGAGTCGATCACCCGCACCTTGTAATCGGTCAATTTCACGTTGGCGATGGCTGGATACTGGCCCACCAGACACTGGCGCAAACACAGGTCGAGCGCGTTGACGGGCCCGTTACCCACCGATGTTTCGGTGTGCAATCCGTCCTGCGCTTGCAGCGAAACGGTGGCCATTGTCAGCGATCCGCCGCTGCGGCCCATCTTGGTGACGACATCAAAACTCACGACATCGAAGAAGTTCTTGCCGGGATTCAGCGCCTCGCGGACCATCAACTCGAAGGTGCCTTCAGCGGCTTCCAACTCGTAGCCCTCGAACTCCATCTGCTTGATTTTTTCAAGCATCGTCTTGCGCGAGTTCTCGTCGAGCTTGTCTTCGAGCCCGTGCTCCTTCAGGCGATAGAGAATGTTGCTGCGGCCCGATAGATCGCTCACCAGCACGCGCTGGCGATTGCCCACCCACTCCGGCCGCACGTGTTCGTACGTCGCCGAATCCTTCATCACCGCGCTCACATGCACGCCGCCCTTGTGCGCGAACGCGCTCTGGCCGACGTAGGCTTGTCCGTACGGGATTTGCAAATTCGCAAGCTCGGCGATGAAGCGCGCGACCGACGTCAGTCCGGTCAGCTTATCGCGCCCGATTGTCGTGTGCCCGTGCTTCAATTCGAGGTTGGCGATGATCGACGCCAGATTCGCATTGCCGCAGCGTTCGCCGTAGCCATTCATGCAGCCTTGCACGTGCGTCACACCGGCTTCGACCGCCGCCAACGCATTTGCCACCGCGACATCGGAGTCGTTGTGCGGATGAATTCCGATCACCCCGTCGAACTGGGCACGGACGACCGCGACGGCCTCGACCAGCTTCGACGGCACCGTGCCGCCGTTTGTATCGCACAGGCACAACACATCGGCGCCCGCGTCCTTGGCCGCTTGCAGCGTCTGCAATGCGTATTCCGGATTGGCCAAGTAGCCATCGAAGAAGTGCTCGGCGTCGTAGACCACCTCGCGCCCGTGCTTCTTCAAATAGGCCACCGTGTCGTGAATGATCTTCAAATTCTCGTCGAGCGTGATGCCCAAC
>VFZQ01000114.1 GCA_016871135.1 Acidobacteriota bacterium
TCTTCTCTCCGACGATCGCTGGGAAAACGCCAAACGCTTCCTCAGCTACGACGATTTTGAAAACCTCGAAATCCACTCGACGATTTTCATCGACGCCAAGGGGCGCATCCGCTGGGCACATCGGGGTGGCGATCCATTCACCGACTTCGATGGGCTCTTGAAAGAGATCGAGACCGCCAATCGCTCCTCGGAATAATTCTCCAACTGAACGGAACGAAATCGAAGACGCTCCGTATAACCTGATAACGGGTAACGTCTCCGCTAGAGAGACCCTTTCCCCAACGACAACCCCCTCTAGCGGAGACGCCCGATTGATCGAGTCGAGAGCGGGATCGAAGGAAGCACAGGAGCGTGGGCTGTCCGGAAATCCCAGTTACGGACAGAATATCACTTTCGCGGTGTTACGCAACTGAAATCTTGCGGCTCGCCCCTTACATCGTTTTGGTCGCCCCACCGTCGATGTCGATCAGCGAGCCGTGCATGTAGCGGCCTTCGGACGAAACCAAGAACGCGACCAGCGCTGCAACCTCTTCCGGCTCTCCGACACGGGTGATTAATTGTGATTTTACAAAGGCGTCTTCGTCTATTGCCGCCAGCCGCTTGCGCAAACGGTCCGTACGAATCGCGCCGGGATTGATCGCGTTCACCTGTACCCCATCGACGACACCCTGTTCGGCCAACGACTTGGTAAACGACAGCAGCGCCGCATTAACCGATCCACCAATCGAAAACTCGGCGCCCGGGGTGCGCCCGCCCACGCCTGCGATATTGACGATCGATCCCCGCGCGGCCTTCAAATGCGGCCAAGCCGCGCGCGCGACGCGCACGGCGCCGAAGAGCTTGAGCGAGTAGCCATCGAGCCAGTCGCCTTCGCTTAACTCGAGAAATAGCCCCCGTTTGGTCGCTCCGGCGTTGTTAACGACTACATCGATCCGCCCGGTCTTGAGCAGTGCAAACTCGATCAAGGCTTGCGCCGAAGTGGGATCGCGCAGATCCAACGCGATCGAGGGCGTGTTCAACGAGGCCAGCAATACCTCGTCGCGCCCAGTGGCGATGACCCGAAACCCATCGCGCATCAGCCGCTCGGCGATCGCACGGCCGATACCGCGCGACGCTCCCGTCACAATCGCTGTCTTCATGAACTTCCCATCCTAGTGCAATTCGCCGGTCTTCGCCTTCGGTTCCGGGATCGGGTTAGAATGAGGGAACAAGTTATGGCCGAATCGTATCGCAGCTTCATCGCGGGCCCAGACCCCTTTGGAGCCAATTGGGAAGTCGACTTCCGGTGGGCGCAGAACGCGATCTCAATCCGTCACGCCGACACCGTCGACGTAAAATTCGAAATTACCTCCGGCGACATCCACGAAGAGAAGATCGTGGCGCTGCCTCTGCCCGCGCTGTCGCGCGCGAGCCGCGAGACCGACCACCCCGTCACCGATCCTTGGTGTCACCGGATCGCGGCCGCGCACTTGAAGAAGATGATCGAAACAGGGGAAGACATCGAGAAAACGCTTGTGACGCTCGACTTCGACGCCATTCGCGCATACGCTGAAACGCAGCGTCCGGCGGAAATCGAGTCGCACTAGCAAATTTGGGGGTTGCAAATCCTCAGTCCCTATGTACAATGTCTGAGGATCGCGCTGAGACGCGCCGCAGTGCCAGTGAACCACTCCCGTGTTGGAAACACGAAGGAAGGAAACACGAAACAACCATGGTCAAGTGCCCACTTTGTGATGCATCAATCGATTTTGACGAAGACGAGTTGGATGAAGGCGACGAGCTAACCTGCGACGAATGCGGTGGGATGATCCGCGTTACGAGCACTTCGCCGCTCGAAATGGAAGGCGTCGATGACGAGGATGAAGAAGAAGACGACGACTTCGATGACGACGAGGATGACGACTACGGAGACGATGAAGACGGTGAGGACTCCGACGACGAGGATGACGACGACGACGATTGGCGTTAGGCGGAGCGTATTCGCGCTTCTGTTTGCTTCGCTCACGTTCGCAGCCGACAAAAAGCCAAAGCCGAAACAACTGCGTACGGTTGTCGCCGGTACCGTCTTTCGCGATCCCGGCTTCGCCGTTGGCGGCGCCGAGGTCGAGTTGATCGAGATCCGAACCGATGGGAAGAAACCCAAGCCGCTCAAGACCGTCACCGACAGCCGCGGCGAATTTGCGTTCATCGTTCCACCGGTCGAGGCAAGATTCCGTGTCAAAGCCTCCGCCAAGGGTCTGCAGCCCGAAGAAAAAGAGACGGCGTCATCCCCTGGCGTGCGCACGGATGTCTACTTCAGCTTGAAACCGGCAGCGAATTAGCGCGATCCTATTTGTATGCTTGCTCGACTCCTTCTTTTCAGCGCCATTCTCACGTCCGCCGTCTTTGCGCAGGCCCAGGGCGGCCAGCAGGGAGCGAAAGGCAACAGTGGCTACGGCAATTGGCTGCCGGGCAGCCAGAAAGACAAGAAAGGTGATGACGCCAACACGCGCGCCGTTACCGGTACGATCCGATCCGCCGACGACAAACTCGTCGAAGGCGCGATCGTTCAGATCAAGAACACCAAGACGCTGCAGATTAACAGCTTCATCACCAAGGCCGATGGCGTATACACGTTCCAAAACCTCTCGGCCAGCACCGACTACGAAATCAAAGCCGAGTCCAAGGGAATGATCAGCCCCGTTCGTACGCTGTCTACCTTCGACGACCGCAAGCGCGCCATCATCCATCTTCGGCTCGAGAACAAGAAACAGTGACGCGCCGGCAGTACCTTTCTGTCGTGATTGCCGCTCCGCTCGCGGCAGTTCCACCCGTGCGACTTAGCCGC
This sequence comes from Acidobacteriota bacterium, assembly GCA_016871135.1. Classification (GTDB taxonomy): domain Bacteria; phylum Acidobacteriota; class Terriglobia; order Bryobacterales; family Bryobacteraceae. The sequence goes on from VFZQ01000114.1 coordinate 2,828, forward strand.
TTGGATGGCCCCGCGCAAGACTTCGACCCCGCCGCCTTCAAGGTCACGGTGCTCGTCTTCCTCTCCACCATTTGTCCCATTTCCGACGCTTACCAGGACCGCCTCCGCGCGCTGATGGAAGCGACGCAGGGCCAGCCCGTTCGCTGGCTGCTCGCGGTCGCCAACGACAACGAATCGCCGGCCGAAATCGCCGCCTACGCCTCCGATACCAAACTGCCGATCTTGATCGACCGCTACGGCATGATGGCAGATCGATTCGGCGCCGTGATGACCCCGGAAGCCATCGTCCTCGACGCACGCGGCGCGGTCCGCTACAAAGGGGCCATCGACGACGCGCGGAATCCGGCGCGCGTCAGGAACCGCCCGCTTCGCGGCGCCATCGAAGCACTGGTCGCCGGCCGTGAAGTACCCGTAAAATCGCTGCGCGCGTTTGGTTGCGCCATCAAGCGAAAGGACTCCTCGAAATGAAAATTGTTTTGTTAATCGCAACCGCTCTGTCGCTCGCCGCCCAGCCGCTCACCAAAATCAACGAAGCCGGCTACGCCAAGATGATCGCCTCGCACAAGGGCGAAGTCCTTCTGGTCGACTTCTGGGCCACATGGTGCGTGCCGTGCCGCAAGGAGATGCCCGAACTCGTTAAGCTCGAAGCGAAGCTCAAGGCGAAAGGCCTTGCGCTGGTCACCATCTCCGCCGACGACCTCGAAAACGAGCCCGCCGCGCGCGAGTTCCTGGCTAAGAGCGGCGTCAAGTCCGCCGGCTATTTGAAGGCGCCGAAAGACGACGACGCGTTCGTCAAAGGCATCGACCCGAAATGGAGCGGCGAACTGCCCGCGCTGCTGCTCTACGATAAGTCCGGTAAGAAGATCAAGATGTGGAAGGGTGAAACGCCGATGTCCGATCTGGAAGGCGCCATCGCGAAGCTGCTCTAACGCATATACAGAAACGCCGGAGACCGGCTGAACCGGTTTCCAACCGTGAGCGTCATCAGGCCGGTGCGCTCCCCGCCAAGCGGAGCGTCAGCGAGCCGGACGTTGAACTGATTCAGGCCGATGAATCCGGGCGCTTCGCCCGAAAAGAACACGTCGTCGCGACGCCCGCCAATGACGATATTCACCGGCTCGACAAGCGCTGGATGCGAACCTTCGACAGGCACACCGGCGCGACCGGGCGGCGAAGTCTGCCCGCTTCCGGTTGCGAAAAATGTAATGACCGTACCTGGCAGCGCTGGATTGCCAGCACCGTTGCGCGTGCCGTCCTGATTCAGCGCGACCGCAATGCGTCCGTTCGGGTCGATAAAGATCTCCGGCGCCGCGTTGACGACTTCGATCTGGGCGCGGTTGGTTGGGACGCCGTTGTAGAACACTTGCATTGTGACGCGCGTTCCCGGCTGGACATCGTACGGCACTTGCGCGTTGATTTGGAACGCGCTGGCGAATAGCAGAGGAACCGGCGCGCTGTTGATGAATACTCTCGTGCCGCCCAACTCCGTGGGAATACGGCCATTTGCGTCGAGGCTTGCCGAAAGGCCTTTTTCCGGACCGAGTTGTTCGGTATAGATCGAAATCAGTTCGCCGGGAGCGATCGGCGCCGCGGGGCCGCCGGCTGCGTTGGCGACACGGTCGTCGCGCATATAGCCGAAACCGGTGAGATCGCCGGTCAGCCATAACATCAGCACTTCGCCCATGCCTTGCGCCGGCGCCGTCGTATCTCCGCAAGTGATGGTGCGATTGATCGACGTCGGTAGATAGTCCTCAAACTCGCGAACCAGCCCGCCCGCGCGGAACGGCGCAATCGTGGCGGAGATGGCCTGTTCGCTGAACTGGAACGCCGTGGCAATAAGAAGGTCGTTCAAGTCATTCGCCGTTTTCGGTAGATTGGCGCAAGCCGGCCCGCTCGTGGACAGATCGATCCCCCATTCACCCGCGTACAACGGCACTTTGCCGCCAAGAGTGCCGAACGGCCTGGGGTCGCCGCTGAATGAGTACTGAAACGGCGCCTCGTACAGAACGTTGCCCCCGGCGATGCGAACGTCGTCCGGAATTCCGGCGAAGCCCTGTGCATCGTTGAAGGCGCTAACAGCGATAAGCTGGCGGGCGCCCGCGGTGCGAACAGCGTCGGCGAGTTGTTGCATCGACGTTCGCCAAACCGCCCAATCCCGTGTGCCCGACGGCTGGCGGTAGAGCGAAAAAATAGCGCGATTCTCGTCCTTTAGTCTCGCCGCCGCGGCGCGCCAAAATGCGAGCGTATCCGCGTTGGGCATTGGGGTTACGTCCTGCGCGGCGAAGACGACCGCCATGCCGGCGCGGTCGGCCAGTTGTGCAAACGCCAACAAACGGTCGAGATAGGCATCGCCGTCGCGCTTCCAACTCGCGACGTCGGCTGGAACCCGCACCGTATTCAAGTTCCACCGAATACGAAGCACGCCGAGAGTGCGCGCATCGAAGGCGTCGATGTTGCCGGCGACGCCGCGCAATACGACCGGCGCTCCGGCCGAATCGAGAATCCGCGCGCCATCGGTGCGAAGCGGAGCGTCCAGGGGAGGCAAAGGCGGCGCGTGACCTTCAACAGCCAACGCCGTAAGGAGAATGTACAGTAACGAGCGGATACTCTTTAGGATAAATTACGGTAGCGGAATCGTACACGGTTCGGTCATCGTGTTTACACGTGATCCGTCGTTGCCGACGCCGTTCAGCAATTCGTCGAACGTCTGCAGAGGGAACTTGTTGCCACTTGCGCCGGTGGCCGCAATGCCGGCCCAACGTTCCGCCGATGCGCGCGGGAACTGCGGCAGCAATGCCGACAACAGCACGCCGGGCCGCGTTTCCACGTGCCCATCCGGCAAGCACAACTCGGGATGATCGAAGGGCGCGCGCTCAAAGCGGACCCGATCGTCGGTGAGCGATTTCATAAATGCGACCAAAGCCGCTCGCTGCGCGCCGCTGGCGTTGAATGCGCGGATGTTGTTGTTCGCGAAATCGCCGCCCCGCGCGTAGAAGTCGACGACTTGTTCCAGCGTTGATTGTCCGCCGTTGTGGAAGTACGGGCCTGTCAGTTCGATGTTGCGCAACCCGATGCTTTTAAAATTCCCGTTGCCGGAGCCCCGATCATCGCCCGCCGGCCGCACGCCCGTGCGTTGGAAGGCGCGGTTGTTGTTTCGGCCGACGACAGCGTTGCTGAATTCGGCGCCGCCGTGGCAGGTCGTGCATCGGCCCTGCTGTTGAAAGAACTGCATGCCTTCGCGCTGTTGCGCTGTCAATGCGCCTTGATCGCCTTCCATGAATCGGTCGAATGGAGAATCGTTGGAGATGAGAGTTGATTGGTAAGCCTGCAAAGCCAAGCCCCAGAACAGCGGGAAGTTCTGCTCGGCCTGTGTGAAGCCCGAGTCGTCGACGCTTCCGGCATACTCCCAGAACTTGGGTTGAAATGCCGCCTGCACAAGGCTCAAATAGCTGATGCCGTCGCGCAAGCCGCGCCCACCAATGCGAGCATAAGGACCGAGTGCGCTATCGTCGCCGGCAACTGTTTGGAACGCCAACGGCCCCAGCGCGTATATCTTTCTGGCCAGTTGGGGCCAGGTGCGGCCGGCGTAGGACATCTCCGTGTCATCGAGAATCGGGCCGGTCGCCTGCGAAGCGAGACTGGAGTTGTCGAGTCCAACAAGTTGACGCTCCAAACGGCCATCGCGAATCACCCATGCTCCCGGCGCCGCGCCGTTCGGCGACAGGCCGTTAAAGACACGTTGCGCCCGGCCATCCCAGAAGTTGCGCTCGTAGAACACGGCGTTCAGAACGGAGGGAGAATTTCGCGCGGTGACACGCCGTACATGCAGATCCCCAATAGCAAAGGATGGAGCGTCCAGTGCTTCGTCGCCGCGCTCGGCGGCTTCGCCCTCGGTGATCGCCTTGAACATGCGCCGGAACAACCCCGCGGATCCGATGCGCATCTCCGTGTCCGTGAGAACCGTCGAATTCCGGTTCGTTGGATCGGCGATTTTTCGCAATGGGAAAACGGGCGATTCAAGCAAGAGATTTGCCGGGAACGGATGGTTCGGGTCTTGGATCTGGTTCTGGCGGCGATGGTCGGCGCCAGCGTGGAAGTGGCACGAAGCGCATGCTGTGCGGCCGTCGCTGCCGGCTTGCATGTCCCAGAAAAACGCCTTTCCGAGCGCGACCAAAACTCCGCGGTCTCTTACATATTCGTCAAGCCCAGGAACTTGTGGAACCGGGACGGTTTTCAACGAACGTAGCGGCTGCGCTTGACAGGTAAGGATCGCGAAGGCAATAAATCTGAACATGTAGAATCCCTTCTGAGTGCTGGAAACCCGCGCAATTTTGAAAGGTTCTGTTGCCTGCGTTAAGGCTCTGTAAAGTTGTGGGAAGCTCAGTCGTGCCGCAACGCGCCGGCTGGGTCGATCTTCGTTGCCTTGCGAGCCGGGAGCGCGGCCGAACCCGCCGCGACCAACAACAAAACCAGCGGAGCTGCCGTGAACGGTACAACGTGGCTCGTTTCTTCGATGCGCAATTGGGACTTTGCGAAAAGGATCAGCGCCATTGCGGTCGGCATTCCGATCGCGGCGCCGATCAACACCTGACGCGCTGTCCGATCGATCATTAAGCGGACGACAGCAAGCCGTGAGGCACCGAGTGCCATACGGATACCGATCTCGCGCGTGCGCTGCACAACGGCGTAGCCTACGAGTCCGTAGAGCCCGATACAGGTGAGCAGTAGCGCGATCGCGCCAACGCCGGTAGCAACGCCGCGCGCGATGACCATCGGGTAACTTTGCATCCAGAGAATGTCCGTCATCGGCATCGGCCTGCACGTAAGGCCGCCCGCGGTGTCGGCGCAGATCTTGTTGAGCGCGTCGATCGCTTCGTGTACAGCCACATTCGAGCGCACGAGCATTCTAGCGTCTTTCGCGGCCTCGGGCGGCAACAAAAAGTAAACGTGAGTCGGGTCGTGTCCTTGCAGTAATAAGCCGCTGGTGATGTCCGCCGCGACTCCCGTAATCTCGTAGCGGCCGGGCATTCTGTCGATGACCTCAAACGTCTGGCCGATGGGGTTTGTGTTGGGCCAGAACTTTCGGGCCGTGGATTCGGAGATCACCACTCCCGGCGTACCCTGGCGCAGCGTAATATTGAGAGTCTCGAAATAGTGGCGTTCGACCAGGTCGTACCGAAGCGCAACCGCGCGATCGCCGATCTTGGCGGGCAGAGGCGGCATCACGCCAAAAAGAGGTATGTTGCTGGCTCGCAACACCGAGGCGAAGCGGGGATCGTTCTTAATAGCCGCATCGAGCGCCGGATGGGTTTGATCGGTCAGCGCGATCATGCGGTCGATTGTGAAACCGGGATCGGTCGAGCTCATACGGCGTGCATCGGCCACGAAAACCGCGGCGAGCAACAGCAAAACCGCCGACGCGGCCGTCTGCACAATGACCAATGTTCCCCGGCGGCGCTGTACCTTCAGCGCGTCGGGGCGCGTCGATTGCAGGGCGGGTGCGAGACCGAAAATCACACCAGTAGCCAAAGATAACAGCGCGGTATAGCCAAAAACACGCCAGTCCAGCGCTGGAGGCGGCACAAACATTTTGACCTTTGACATGATGGCGAAAAGGAACTCATGAATGGCTGGAATCGCCAAGCTCGCGAACGCAAGGCCGAGCGCAGCGGCGATGATGGATAGAAAGACGGATTCGGTCAGAAGTTGGCGGATCACACGCCAGCGTGGCGCGCCAAGCGAAAGACGAATCGCGATCTCGCGGCTGCGCGAGGCCGAGCGCGCCAGCAGCAGATTTGCCAGGTTGGCACACGCGATGATGAGGACCAGAAAGAACGCGCCGAACACCGGCGCGGCGAGCATCTGACTCTGGAATGACATAGAAATGTGAGTCGTCTTCGGCTCGGCGGCAATTTCGAGATATTCCAGCTTCCCAAGCGCATCAAGCGGTTGCTTCAAATGATCGAGCGGTGGCGCGGACGGCGCGTGTCCGCCGATGAGAATGAGCTTCTCCGAATCGGCGCCTTGTAGAAATCGCAACGGTATGTAGAGATCGGAAGGCCAAGGATTAAGACCGCGGAATGATTCACCAGTGACACCGGTGACGACAAACTCGCGATCGCGGATTCGGATGCGCTTGCCAAGAATGGCGGGATCGCCGTGAAACGTAGTCTGCCAGGACTCGTAGCCCAGCACGACCGTCGGTGTCGCATCGTCGGCTACGCGGCCCAGGAGGATAGGCGCGCCGAGGACCTTTAGGAAGTTGGCCGAGACGTAGTTCACGCGAACTGTCAGCGCGACCGGCTCGCTCATCGGCTCCTGGTTTTCGGCCCACTCGTAGATGTCGTCGAAGCGGCCTGCCGCGCCGGCGCGAATAATGTCGGCTTCCGGTCTTGTCCAACCTCGGCGTGTCTGCCGCTCCTGGCTTCCGCGGACGAGATACATGCTTCGTAGCTCAAAGTTCTTCTGCGCCCCGAGAATAGGTAGCGGCTTCAACATGAACTCGTTGAAGAAGCTGAACAGCGCGGTGTTGGCGCCGATGGCGATGGCGAGCACGCCGATTGCGGTGGCGGCAAATCCGGGGCTCGATTTGTACGTGCGTACGGCATAGCGCAGATCGGCCCAGAGTTCGTCCAGCCATTGCAGTCCGCGCGCCTGGCGGCCTTGCTCTTTGTAATTCTCGACGGAGCCGAACTCGGCCCGCGCGCGGCGTTGGGCCTCGTCCGGCGCCACTCCCGAACGCATCAACTCCTCGGCTCGCATCTCGATGTGATGGGCGAATTCCTCGGCCATCTCGCGGCGTTGTTTGTTGCGGTTGAACATGGCTATGCTCCCAAGGCTTCGGTCATGGCGGCGGCGAAACGCTCCCAACCGGCGGTCTCTTCGCGCAGGCGCTTCTTGCCCGAGGCCGTAAGGGAGTAGAACTTGGCCCTGCGATTGTTGTCCGACACGCCCCATTCCGCGGCCAGAAAACCCTTTGTTTCGAGGCGATAGAGAGCCGGATATAGCGCTCCCTGCTCGATGTTTAGGGCGTCGCCGGAAATTTGTCCGATGCGGACGAGGATTCCGTAGCCGTGTAATTGGCCGAGCGATACGGCCTTGAGAATGAGTAAATCCAGGGTTCCTGGTAGCAGTTCGGCTTCGCGAGGGGGCATGGCTCTCCTAACTAAATTAGGAGAACGAGCCACACTCCTTTATTGTTCCGGAAATTTTTCGACTCTTTCGGACGCCGATTACTGTGATCGATCTTCCAGCGTGAAGTTTCGTTCGGTGCCTGTCGCCGCGCCTTCGGTTCTTCGGTGATGTTCGTCAACCTTCGGAACGAGCCGGGGCGGTTGCTCAACGCCTCCAGGTCTCTGAAAACGACAACAGTGGGAGGGCCGCCGCACGGCCCCAGACGGGCGGCGAACTCGCCCGCTGTCCGCGAGTCCCTTAGTAAGAGACAGGCACCCACAGCGGAGGATGCTCAACAAAACGCCGCCGCAGACGCTGGAATATCTCTGGCGCGATAGGCGAAAACCACGGCTGTCCAAATTAGCGCGGAGTGAGCGGGAGCGGAGTTGAAGGTAAAGGAGTTACCGCTTGGTCCGAGTTGGCGAGAAGGTGAGGTTGGGGGTAAGTGTCTGTTTCAGCGGTCGGCTGCTGTC
>VFZQ01000115.1 GCA_016871135.1 Acidobacteriota bacterium
CCGCCAACGATTGGAACCGGGTCCTCGCCATCATGGCCGCCGTTTACTTCGTCGGCGCCATCACCTGGCCCTTCATCGATCCAGTGAAGCCGCTGGAGCAGAACTAACCTGCGCCCGCTGTTTTTCATCCCGCTCACGCTTGCCGCCGCTGATCCCAACGTGCTCTTCGACGGCAAGCTGACCCTAATCGGCGAATCGCGCGTCCGCATCGAAACGCGCCAGAATGTCAGCTTCGGCGCCTCCGCCGATTACGAAGTCGCGCTACAACGCCAACGCCTCGGCTTTGTCTACAAGCCAACGCCCGACGTCGATATCCGCGTCGTCGGCCAGGACACCCGCGCCCCGCTCTTCGGCCACAACGCGCCCAACACCATGCGCGACGGCGCTGATCTCTACGAAGCCTTTATCGATCTGTTCCCGCGCAAGAAAACCGGCTTCGCCGCCCGCTTTGGCCGAACACCCCTGAGCTACGGCGACACCCGTCTGATCGGCTCGCCGCAATGGGCCAATCTCACGCGGACGTATGACATGGCTCGCCTCCAATGGCGAACCAAATCGAACACCTACGAAATTCTCTACGCATCGCCCACACAGATTCGAATCTATCGTTTCAATCGTCCAACCTGGAACGAGCACATCTTCGGTACATACAACTTCATCGGCAAGAAGTTCGAAGTCTACGCGCTGAAGCATCAACAACCCGGCCTGCTCGACAGCTTCGTCGTCGGCGGTCGCATCATGCAGCCGATGGGTAAATGGAAGCTCACCCTCGAGCCGGTTTGGCAGCGCGTGCGCCGCAACCACATTTGGTCGCCCGAAGGAGCACAGGTCGTCACGTTCAGTCGAAAAATCCGCAACGTCGACAACGCCATGGAATACAAATTTGCGTCCTCGGGCTTCGATCAGATCTACCCCGCCGCGCACGACAAACTCGGCCACGAAGATCTCTTCGGCTGGCGCAATCTGCACAACGTACGCTACTTCGGCACCTGGCGGCCGCATAAGGCCGTGGCCTGGAATTTCATGTACAACGCCAACTGGCTCGTCGATCCCCGCGTCGGCGTCTACAGCATTCCCAATCGCCTCATCGTCCGCGACCCCTCCGGCAAAAACAAACGCTGGGCCGGCCACGAAGCCGACAGCTTCCTGCTCTGGAACTACGCGAAGTTCATGACCATCGGCGGCGGTTTTGGCGCGTATTCAAACGGGTCGTACTTCCATCGCATCACGCCGAACCGTTCGCCCTACTTCATCTACTTCACGCACCTGTTCTCAATGTGAATATGATAAGTTCATCGTCACCATGGGCCAAGTTATTCTGTTTGTTTTCGCAGCGTTGCTGGTGCGGGCGCAAGGCCTCAACGGTAGCGTCACCGGCGTTGTCACCGACGCAAGCGGCGCGGCCGTTCCGAAGGCCGAAGTCGTTCTTACTTTGGCCGATACCGGTCTAGTATCGCGCACTACGACCAACGACTCTGGCATTTATCGATTTCCCTCGGCCGGCATCGGCTTGTACGAACTGTCGATCACCGCAGGCGGTTTTAAGAAGTACCTTCGCACCGGCATCGTCCTTGAAACCGCGCAGACCGTCCGCGTCGACGCCTCTCTCGAAATCGGCACAACCCAGGAAAGTGTCACCGTGTCTGATCAAGCCATTCAGCTTGATCGCGAAACCTCCGTCGTCGGCACGCAAGTCTCTCGCGAAATGGTTTCCACGCTTCCGTTTCAACTGACCGGGTCGATTCGCAATCCGTTCCAGTTCTCCCGTCTTACGCCCGGCGCCGTCGGCGGCAGCGGCGCTGGCGACGGCATTCGCATCGCCGGAAGCCGCACCTATTCCAACGAAGTGTTTCTCGATGGAATTCCGTTCTCCTACAACGCTGGACAGAACGTCGCCGGACCCGCCGCGCCCGCGCTCGAAACGGTCTCCGAGTTCCGCGTCGAAGCCGCCGTTCCTCCCGCCGAATACGGACGCACCGCCGGTGGCGCCGTCCTGATGGCATCGCGTTCCGGCACAAATTCCTGGCATGGGGGCGTCGTTTTCCTGCTTCGCAACAACATCCTCGACGCACGCCGCTACAACGCGGTAAATGCCGACGTCACTCGCCAGGGCGAGTACAGCGGAACCATCGGCGGCCCCATCCGTAAGAACCGTACTTTTGTCTTCGGCAACTACACCGGCTTCCGCCGCATCAACGCCACCGCGGGGCGAACCACTACGCTTGCAACCGCCGCCATGCGCCGCGGCGACTTCAACGAAGCCGCCGAATCGATCTTCGATCCCCTCACCGCCACTGCCGCCGGTCTCCGCCAAGCGTTCCCTAACCGCACAATTCCAACCAGCCGCATATCCCCGCTCGCTGCGAGATTGCAAGCCGTCATGCCGCTACCCAATTCGCCAGGCATCGCCAACAACTTCCTCGGAGCGTTACCTAGCCTGCTCAACATGAACGGCTACTTCATCAAGGTTGATCACTCCTTCACCGATCGCCACCGCGTTAACGCCAGTTTCCGCGACCGCATCGAAGACCGCGTCAACTCGAACGGAACCGTCATTCCGCTCTCCGATCTAATTGTCCAATCGGTGTATCCGAAAAACGTCGCCGTCGGTTACGACTGGATCGTCCGGCCCAATCTCGTCAGCCGGTTTCAGATCGGCGGCACCCGCTTTACCGCACCCGTGCGCGAATCCGGTGACGCTGGCATCAAAGTACCCGGTGCGTTTGAAAGCGGCTTCCCAGGCGTGCGCTTCGGCGGTCAAGGCTTCGCCGGCTTCGGTTACGGCGCAGATCGCGATACCGCTTCCACCAACTCGAATCTCCTCGAAACCGTCGCTTGGACGAAAGGCAAACACAACTTCAAATTCGGCGGCCGCATCGACGTCTACCGTTTTAACCAGGCAACCTTCGGCTTCCGCGAGGGCGCCTACACCTTCTCCCAGTTCGGCACCAGCCAGCCGCAGGTCGCGCGCACCGGCCATTCTTATGCAAGCTTCCTTCTTGGCCTCGTCAACAACGCCAACATGGAGCTCAACGCGCCCACCGGCGACCGTTCGCGCTACTTCGGCCTGTTTGCACAGGACGACTGGAAAGCCGCGCGCCGCCTGACCATCAATTACGGCTATCGCTGGGAAACGCAATCGCCTTTTGGCGAAGTGCATCGCCGCCTCAGCATCATGGACCCCGATACGCCCAATCCCGGCGCGCCCGGCCGGAACGGGGCCGTCATCTTCGCGGGTCGCGGTCCCGGCCGCAGCGGCCTCGATAATTTCATTCAGCAATACTACGGCGCCCACGGCCCGCGTCTCGGCTTCGCGTATCAACTGGACGGCAAGACCGTTCTCCGCGCCGGCGCCGGGCTGTTCTACTCGCCGCTGATCGGCACCGACAATAACAAGCAGGGCTTCAACTCTTCCATCACCGTCGGCTCGCTCGACGGCGGACTCACCCCCGCATTCAATCTCGATCAAGGTTGGCCCGCCGATCTCATCAAGGTTGCGCCGTTCATCGATCCAACCATCGCCAATAATCAAAACGTCAGTATGATTGAGCGCCGCCGGGGCGGCTCCGGACGTCTCTCCCGCACAAGCCAATATCAATTCAGCCTCCAGCGCATGATTGCCGGTTCGATCGTCGAAGCGAGTTATGTCGGAACGCTCTCCCACGGCATCACCAACGCCGCGCTGGTGAACGTGAACCAACTTCCCGTTAGCACGCTCGCCCTCGGCAATCTGCTTACGCGTAACATTGCCGATGCCGCTGTCGTCGCCGCCGGCTATCGTCTCCCGTATGCCGGTTTCCGGGGTACGCTCGCGCAAGCCCTACGCTCGCTTCCGCAATATCAGACCGTTACTTCCCTCGACACCCCGACCGGCAACAACACCTACCACGGGCTCCTCGTCAAAGCCGAAAAACGCCTCTCGCGCGGTCTTCAATTTCTCATCTCCTACGCCTTCACAAAATCCATCGGCGACATCAGTTTCACCAATGCCGACCTCGCTCGCCCGCAGGATCAATTCAACCGCCGCGCCGAAAAGTCGATCACCAACGTAGATATTCCCCAACGCTTTACCGTCAGCTTTTCCTACGAACTTCGCGGCGTAGGCAGCGCCTTTGCCCGTCAGGCGACGCGCGCCTGGATAGTCGCCGGAATTCTTTCCTACGAAAGCGGCGGCGTTCTGCGCGTCACCACGCCCAACAACCTGCCGATCTTCAACGGCCACCTGCGGCCGAATCAGGTCCCCGGCGTTCCGATCCGCTCGGGCGGCGGCCACGCCGAGTTCCGTCCGCTCAACGCGCTCTCCGGCGAACGTGGCGATCTCTTCTTCAATCGAGACGCCTTCGCCGCGCCAGCGCCATTTACACTTGGCACGCTGGGCGTCGTGTTGCCCAACATCCGCTCCTTTGGCTCCAAAGGCGAAGATCTAAGCGTCATGCGACGATTCTCCCTCGGCGAACAGCGACGCTTCGAAGTCCGCGCCGACTTCTTCAACGCTTTCAACCGCCGCAATCTCGGCAGCCCCATCAGTGATCTCTCCAACCCGAATTTCGGCCGCATCACCGGACAAGAAGCCGCCCGCATCGTGCAAATCGGCACGCGCTTCGAATTCTGATCGCGATATCGTATCTGTGTGCTGACTCGCTTTGCCCTCCTCGCCTCGACGATCGCCCTCGCCCAAAACAACTGGCCCAACTTCGGCAACGATCCGGGCGCCATGCGCTACTCGCCCCTCAAACAAATCACGTCCCTCAATGCCGCGCAACTCAAACCCGCCTGGGTCTTCCGTCTTGGCAAGCAAGGCTCGGAAGCGGTGCCGGTGGTAATCGACGGCGTCATGTACATCAACGGCGCCGACGGCGTCTACGCGCTTGTCCCCGAAACCGGCGAACTGCTCTGGAAGTACGACGTCGCGCCCGTCGCTATTCGCGGCCTCGCCTATTGGCCCGGCGCATCGCAGATGCACCCGCGCCTGTTCACCGGCAACGGCCACCATCTCCTCGCCATCGACGCAACCACTGGTAAGCCCGCCCCTGGCTTCGGCAATGAAGGCAGAGTCGATCTGAAGAAGGGCGTGCTCGACGGTCTAAACGACGGACGCTATCAACTCCAATCGCCCCCGGCGGTCATCGGCGATGTTGTTGTCACCGGTTCCAGCAACGGCGAAGGCGCGCCGACAATCGGCGCATACGGAGACATCCGCGGCTGGGACGCACGCACCGGCAAGCTGCTCTGGACCTTCCATAGCGTCCCTCGCCCCGGCGAGTCCGGTGCCGAAACATGGCCCGACGGCGCGTGGAAGAACCGCTCCGGCACAAACGTCTGGGGCTTCTTCACTGTCGATGTGAAACGCGGCATTGTGTACGCCCCGCTCGGTTCCCCGACCAATGATTTCTACGGCGCCGACCGCGTCGGCGACAACCTCTACGGCAACTCACTCGTCGCCCTCGACGCCAAAACCGGCGAGCGAAAGTGGCATCGCCAACTCGTCCATCACGATATCTGGGACTACGATCTCGCCGCCCCGCCCGCGCTGTTCGATATTCGCCGCGACGGCAAGATCATCCCCGCCGTCGCGCAGATCACCAAGATGGGCTTGCTCTTTGTCTTCGATCGCGTCACCGGCGAACCCGTGTACGGCGTCGAAGAACGCGAAGTGCCGCAAACGATCATCCCCGGCGAAGTCACCTCGAAGACGCAGCCGTTTCCGGTTAAGCCGCACCCCATCGGCAAGGATACGTTCTCGATCGACGAACTGTACGACCTCTCCCAGGAGCACGCACGCTTCTGCAAGGAATTGTTCGAAACAAACAAGATGAAGATTGGTCCGGCCTATTCGACGCTCCCGCTCGAAGGCAATGTACTCTTCTTCCCGAGCACCCTCGGCGGCGGCAACTGGGGCGGCGTTTCAGTCGATCCCGCGCAGCAGCTTCTATTCGTCAACGTCATGCACGTCGGCCAGTGGGGCCACATGGAAAAGCGAGGCAACGAATACGTGCGGACCTCCGCCTACGGAACCTATGCCCGCTTCTGGAATCGCGAAACGCGAATCCCTTGCAACAAACCGCCCTTCGGCGAATTGATCGCCGTCGATCTTCCCACCGGCGACGTCAAGTGGCGCAAGCCCCTCGGCCGTATCGAATCGTTGGAAAAGCTCGGCGTGAAAAACACCGGTACATTAAATCTCGGCGGTTCCATCGCCACCGGAGGCGGCGTTGTTTTCATCGGTGCGACGAATGACTCTTACATGCGAGCCTTCGAAAGCCGCACCGGCAAAATGCTGTGGGAAGAAAAAGTAGAAGCGCCCGTCAACACAAGTCCGATGACGTTCCTCGGCCGCGACGGTCGCCAGTACGTAGTTGCGCTCGCCACCGGCGGCGGTGGATTCCTCGGCGGCGGTTTGAGCAACACGGTTGTCGCCTGGGCGCTCCCCAACGCCCCGCGCAAACCGCTGCCGAAAGCGGTATCGCTCGCCGTCAAAGCCGCCGCTGAAAAGCGCAAGGGTCTTCCGAAGGTCGGCGCACACGCGCCGCTGACTCTGCCCACCGGCGGCGTCAAAGCACTCGTCGACAAATCCTGCGGCGCAACATGCCATTCCATCGAAGTCGTCACCAGCCAGCGCCTGAGCAAGGACGACTGGAACGCCATAGTCCGCGGCATGATCGCCCGCGGCGCTCCCGTCGCCGACGCCCAAATCGACTCCGTCGTCGACTACCTCTCCACTGCGCTCGGCCGCTAGCCGTACCACCCAGCCACTCGCATCCGCTCCTCGGAAAATTCCTAACCCATCCATACTAATGGTTTGTTTCAAACGCCCGATAGATAGATTGTGTTTGAAATAATCCTCCTCGCCCTCACCCACTGCCCCGCCACCCTATCGCACCGCCAAGACTTCACCGTTTGCTACGACACCCAAAACCAACGCGCCCTCTGGACCTCCCACACCCCAAAACCGTCAAGCGCTCCACCCCCCAGAAAACACTGGCGCAAAGACCACGAGTTGAACTCCCTGCCAAGCGCAGCCTTCACCAACACCGGCTTCGACCGCGGCCGTCTCACTCCGGCCGCCGACCTCCCAGAATCCGAAGACACCTATCTGACCAGCAACGCCATCGCGCAAACCCCGGAACTCAACCGAGGCGAATGGCGCCAACTCGAAATTCAAATCCGCAAACACCCCGCAGCCCAAGTCACCACCGGCGCCATCTATGCCAACTGCGGCAACCAGAAGTTAGAAGCGCCCTGCTTCATATACAAGATCGCGCGCCTTCCCGACGGCCAAATCCTCCTCCACGTCGCCCAAAACGCCAATCCGCGCTCGCGCTGAGAGTGTTATTCACAGAAGTTCAAAATTTATATTTCCCTCCAAATCAACAACTTGCAGTTTTGGCCCCCTTGACTGCCCCCCGTAAGGGCTCAAACTGAAATCAGAGTGAGGCGCCATACGCCGATTCTCGCCAAGCCCCTGCCCAAAGCAGGGGCTTTTTGCATAAGGAGCAACCATGCCAACCAAAGCCGAACAGGCCCGCATCAACGGAGCCAAATCCAAGGGCGCGACCTCGCCCGAAGGCCTCGACCGCTGCCGTCAAGCCAGCGTCAAACACGGAATGTGGGCGAAACACATGTCCTCGTTTTCTCAGGAGGAACAGGACAACTACGCCTCCATCCTCGATTCGGCCACCAAACAATTCCGCCCGCGCAACACCATGGAGTCCTCCATCGTCGCGCTGCTCGCCGACGCCGTCTGGCGCGCCGGGCGTCTTGGCGCCCTTGCCAACTGCGAAATCTATCGCGAAGGTTGGGTTATAAACAACCTGGTCGCCGAGGACAAGGATCTCGGCATGATCGAACGCCGGGAACTCGCCGACCGCGCTTCCCACGCCGCCGAACGCGTCGAAGCCCGCACGCGCCATTACGTCCGCGAAATCAACCGGCTCATCGAAACGCTGCGCAAACTTCAGGCTTGGCCCGTTCCCGGCGAAGCCTCCCAAGAAGTCAATGAAAACACGGCTTCGGCGCCTAACCCGCCGGCCCAAACCGCGATCCCCGAGCCGGAACCGGAACGCAAACCCGTTCAACGCGCTTCCAATCGGCCCCGGCAAGGCAGCGTGCCGCGGCGGCGATGACGATTCGCATGAAAAACGGTCCCAAAGCTCGTAGGCGGTTGATGTTTCTCCAGCACGCACGGGAGACGTGTGTCTACACGCTGCCGCCGACCCGCCCAATGCTCGCCGAAAGTGATATCTTTGATTTGACTACCCATCCAAGTGGAGGACGTGTACCCATGCGCCTTGTTGCCGTTCTGTTGCTGATCGGAGCCACCGCTCTTCTTGCCGAATCCGGCCAGAAGAAGGAGTTCACGCCCATGCAAAAAAACTGGTGGGCCTTCCAGCCGGTGAAGAAGCAAACCGTCCCGCAGTCGGCCGGTCGCACTACCATCGACAAGTTCCTCCTTGCCAGGATGACCGGCAAAGGCATCACTCCGAATCCGCAAGCCGATCGCACCACGCTCCTGCGTCGCGCTTCGCTTGTATTGACGGGCCTCCCGCCTACGCCGGAAGAGACGCAGGCGTTCCTGAGCGACACCTCCGCCAACGCGTTCGAAAAGGTCATCGACCGCCTTCTCGCCTCGCCCCAATACGGCGAACGCTGGGCGCGCCATTGGCTCGACCTCGCTCGCTACGCCGACTCGGAAGGCTTCAAAGCCGACGAAACCCGCCCCAACGTTTGGCGCTATCGCGACTATGTCATCAAGTCCTTCAACGAGGACAAACCCTACGACCGCTTCGTCAAGGAACAAATCGCCGGCGACGAACTCTATCCAAACAATCTTGATGCCAAGATCGCCGTCGGCTTCAATCGCCATTTCCCCGACGAATCCAACGCCGCCAACATTCGCCAACGCCGCCAGGAGTTGATGTTCGATATCGTTGACACAACGGGCGCCGTCTTCCTTGGCATGACCTTCGGCTGCGCCAAGTGCCACGATCACAAATTCGATCCGATCCTCCAAAAGGATTACTATCGCCTGCAAGCCTTCTACGCCAACACCCGCATCGAAGACGAAGCGCTGTTGATGTCGCAGGAAGAACAGGTCAACTGGAAAGCGCAGTACGGCGTTTGGGAAGCCAAAACCGCGAACATCCGAAAAGAGATGCAGGACATCCTGTCCAAGCCGCGCCAGACTTTCTTCGAAGAGCGCCTCTCCCGTTTCCCCGACGAGATCAAAGAGACCATCACCATGGACGCCGCCAAGCGCACGCCCGAGCAATGGCACATGTTCATGAAGGCGCGCACGCAGGTTGAATTCACCGACGACGAAGTCGCGAAAAAACTTCGCGGCGCGCCGCAAGCCCGTTACAAAGAGTTGCAGAACGAACTCGCCAAGTTCGATCACTTAAAACCGGCCGATCGCCCGATGGCGCAGACGCTCGCCGAAATGCACACCGCCGCGCCGAAGACGCACGTCCTCACCAACGGCAACTTCGACGCACCCACCCAGGAAGTCAACCCCGGCTTCTTGACCATCCTCGATCCCAACGATGCCGACGTCTCCAAAGGCCGCCGCTCCGCGCTCGCCAACTGGATCGCCAGCGCCTCGAATCCGCTCTCGACGCGCGTGATAGTCAACCGCGTCTGGCACTATCACTTCGGCCGCGGCCTTACGGCCACCCCCAGCGATTTCGGCCTCATGGGCGATCGCCCGGCGAATCTTCCGCTGCTCGATCAACTCACCGCCGATTTCGTGGAAAACGGCTGGTCCATGAAGCGCCTCCACAAGCAGATCATGCTCTCGGACGCTTGGCGGATGTCCAGCGCGCACAATGAGGCCAACGCGAAACTCGATCCCGAAAACAAGCTGCAATGGAAGTTCGCCCGCCGCCGCCTGGAAGGCGAAGCCGTGCGCGACTCGATGCTGCAAGTCGCCGGCCGCCTGAACGGCAAGATGTACGGCGAGCCCGTTTTTCCGCCGCTCCCGGCGGGTGTCGTCACGCGCGGTGGGTGGAAATCGGACGAAGCAACATCCAATGCCGACCGTCGTTCCGTATATATATTTGTGCGGCGAAACACCCGCTATCCGATGTTCGATGCCTTCGACATGCCCGACACGCATGAAAGCTGCGCGCGCCGCAACGTCACCGTCAATCCTGCGCAATCGCTTGAACTGATGAACAGCCGACTCGTCAACGAATGGTCCCGCAGCCTCGCGCAGCGCGTTCGTAACGATGCCGGCCAAACCACCGACGGCATGCTCGACCGCGCTTTCCGTCTCGCCTACCAGCGCACCCCGCGTGATGTCGAGCGCGCCGACGCCAAAGCGTTCCTTGCGA
Organism: Acidobacteriota bacterium; assembly: GCA_016871135.1. Taxonomy (GTDB): domain Bacteria; phylum Acidobacteriota; class Terriglobia; order Bryobacterales; family Bryobacteraceae. The sequence continues at coordinate 10,329 of VFZQ01000115.1, forward strand.
AACAAACGCAATTGACCGGCTCGGAAGAGAACGCCTGGCAGGATCTTTGCCAGACTCTGCTCAATTCGAACGAGTTTCTGTACATCAACTAGGTGACGAGATGAACAGAAAACTCGCCCATCATTGGAACGTTCGCAGCCGCCGG
>VFZQ01000116.1 GCA_016871135.1 Acidobacteriota bacterium
GAGTCGGAGTTGAAGAAAGCGCGAGGGATGTTCGAGGCGCTGAGCAAGCAGGGGCAGCTTGCGGGCGAGGACCGCGGGGCGGTCAGCGGGATCGACGCGCAGCTCGAAGCGTGCCGAAAGGCGGTGGAGGCATCCGGCTCCATGAAGTTATAGAACGCGAGTTACTCCCGAGGGGCTTCGGAGAGCACCAATCCGCCAGGCAACTCCTCGCCGAAGACGCGGTCCATGTCGCCTTGGGACTCGCCGTTGATGAGCGCGACTAAGTCGTCGTCGCCAGCTAGGCGCGCGGTGACCAGATTGATTGTCTGCGGAGAGACGTCGAGAGTTACATTTCCCGTCTTCTGACAGAGGCGCGCGAGTGTTTCGCCGGCGTTCGGAGCTTTCAGAAGATTTTCAGCCCAGCGGCCGGCCGTGGAGGCGGGGAGCACTTGGTTAATCGGCGCGTAGAATAACTTGCGCGCGCCGAGGCGTGCGATGCACCATAACTCGGAGGCGCCGCCGTCGCCGGATTTCACGCGCTTGACGAGGGCGTCACCTAACTCAGTACGCGTGCCCGCGGGGAGTAACTCGAGGCTTGACGACGTCCGCCACATTTCGCGGTGGAGGCCCGAATTGATGCGCTGCGGTTTCTTATTGCCCTTGGGCAGAAGATACTGCGCGACACGCTGGTAGACGTCGGCCTGCTGGTTACGATTTAGCCCGCCGGCGACGCGGCCCCAGAAGATATACCATTCGATCTCGCACTGCACCTGATTACCGAAAGTCAGGCCGCCGGCGTAGATCCTTCTGGACTGTTCGATGCGAAGGTCGTCGCCTGGATAACCGAAACCGGGCCGGAGACATAACCCGCAGAGATTCAGCCAGCGGGCCTCGTGCGCCGCGGACTTCTTGCGGCCTTCGGCGTGTTCGAGGAACTTGTCGGCCAACGTGCGAATCAAATCCAGCGGCCAGCTTAGCCGGCCGAGTCCGAGCGCCTGTTCCAACTGGGCGGGCAGCTCTTCGGGGGCTTTTGTCCCGCTGGGAGCAAATGTCGCGGCGACGAGATCGACCGCTTTGGCGCGGGCCTCGTCGCTGATGACGGCGGCGGCGCGTCTCACTGTGGCGGCCTTTTGTTTGCGCAGTTCGAACTGCAGCCGCCAGCGGTTGTCGCTGATCTTCGAGTCGCAGTAGATTTCGATGGTGCCGACGGCGGTGAGCGTGGCGCCTAACTTCACCGGTACCAGGCGCTCGCCTTGCGGCTTGCCGAAACGGATGAGCGCGTTGAGCGGGGCGTGGGCGTGGAGGTCGTCGTCTTTCGAGAAAGTAACCACATCGCCGAGTTTGTCTTCCGTGCGGGTTAGGCTGCTATACAGGCGGAAACTTACCGGTTTGTTGGCGACTAACTGCAAGCCTTCTAAGTCGAGACTAACCGACGAGCCTTCCTCGGCGCCGCGCGGGGCGAGGCAGACGGTCTTGATCGCTTCGCCTTCCTGATCGACGCCGATAAAGTAGGCCCGCGGCAGTCCACCGCGAACTAACACGCCGCTACCTGTCGTCTTTGCGTAAGAATAATAAGCCGAACCCACGGCGACGGCGAGATCGAGATCGCGATTCTCGAGAATAATCGGCCGCTTGCCGAACCAGCTTTCGAGAACATCGGCGACGCGCTGGCGGAGAATATCGGGGATGAAAAAGCCGCCGTTGAAGAGGATCGCGTCGGGCACGGCATCTCCGGCGCCGGCGAGAAAGGCGGCCAGATGCTTGGTGACGGCGGGGTCGGAGACGTAGGGAAGGCCGAGTTCGCGGAAGACCGAGCGCTTGTCGTCATTGGGGCGATCGGTGAGCGCACACTTCGGCAGGAAGCCGTCGAGGGCGAGTTCCAGCGCCTCGGCGCGGAGAATCTCGGTGCGCAGCGAACCGCCGATCAACGACGAACCCGCGCCGAGCACGGTAATTTCGACCTTGTCGACCGCCGGGTTATTCAACATGCGCTCTTTGGCCGATGCGCACTGGCGGCGGAGAGCGCTGCGTTGGCGCAGGCTGAGCTGTTTTCCTAACTTGGCCTCGACTAACCAGCCGAGAGTAAGATCCAAGTTATCGCCGCCGAGGAGTAAGTGCTTGCCGACGGCGGTGCGTGTAAATTCGACGACGTCTTCCTTGCGACTTACCTTGATGAGTGTAAAATCGCTGGTGCCGCCACCGACGTCGCAGATCAGAACGGTCTGGCCGTCGAACAGTTGCTTGCGGGATTCGGCAAGGTGATTGGCGATCCAGCTATAAAATGCCGCGGCGGGCTCCTCCAGCAGCGTGAGATCTTCAAAGCCTGCCTGTTTGGCGGCGGCGACGGTGAGTTCGCGGGCTTCTTCGTCGAAAGACGCGGGCACGGTGAGGACGATGTCCTGCTGAGCGAGAGGCGCTTCCGGGTGGGCGGCGTCCCAGGCCTTACGCATGTGCTCGAGATAGGCCGCGCTGACATCGACGGGGCTTAACTCGCGGGCCGTTTCCTGGGTATCCCAGGGGAGAATTTTGGCGGTACGATCGACGTCGGAGTTCGACAGCCAGCTCTTGGCGGAGTGCACGCAGCGGGTGGGTGTGAGCGCTCCTTGTTCGCGGGCGAACGCGCCGACGTAGGTTTGATCGCCGAGATACAAAAACGACGGCAGCGTGCGAAGTTTTTCTTCGCGGCCGGCTGCGACGAATTGAGGTATTTGGAAAACGTGAATGGAGAGATCGTCGTCGGACGGGTCCATCCACGCGACGGCCGAGTTGGTTGTGCCTAAGTCAATCCCTATCTTCATTTCTTCTGCTCGCGAACGTTGAATTCGAGTTTCCAGCGCTGCTGGTTGGGGCCCGCGCACCAAAGCTGGAGCACGCCGGTTTCAGTTACCTCGGCTTCCAAGGTCACGCGCGCGACGGAGTCTTCGGCGGCTGGCAAGGAGACTTCGACCGGGGCCAGTTCTTCGACGCCGTCGGGAATGGGGTCGAGAATGTCGCCGGGTTTGTCGTCATGGCGGGAGACGCTGGAATAAAAACGAAATTCGGCGGGCTCGCCGGTCAGCAGTCCGAATTCGTTGCGCGGCAGCGTCACTTTCGAACCTTCTTCGAGGCCGAATGGAACAACGGCGAGCGCTTTCATCGGGGCGGGGAAACCGGGAACGGCCGGCATCGACGATTCGATGCCGATGTAATAAGTACGCGGCACGCCGCCGCGGATGCGCACGCCTTTGCCCTGGCGGGCAAGTCCGTAATAGGCCGCGCCGCGGGCGACGGCGTGCATCAGGTCCTCGCCAGTGAGCACTTCGACGGGCTTCGGAAGCCAGCTATTGAGCGTTTCGAGGAGGCGATCGCGGACGAGTCCGGAGTGCAGGACGCCACCGTTGAAGAGGACGTGGGTTGGCGCGCCGGCTTGGCGGACGAATGCAGCCAGATGAGCGGTGATGCGCGCGTCGGAGGCGTAAGGGAGGCCGATTTCCTGCAGCGCGGCGCGGCGGGCCTTTACCGGGGCTTCGTCCTTGCCGACAAGGGGCAGGAATCCATCGAGGAGAACGCTCTCGAGCGTCTCTCGTTTCAGAGTGGCCTTGATTGTTCCGCCGATCAGGCCCGTACCCCGGCCCAAGATTGTGACGGGTTCTTCCTTTTGCTTCGCGCCTTCGGCGAGTAACTTTTCCTTCGCGGCGCGGCAGCGCTGCCACAACATGTGGAGTTGTAGCGCGTCGAGCTTCGGCAGACCTTGTTCAACCGTGCGCGCAAGCGCTAAGTCGATGTTATCGCCGCCGAGTAAGATGTGTTCTCCGACGGCCACGCGCTCGAGTGTCAATTCCCCGCCCGACTCGCCGACGGCGATAAGCGTGAAGTCCGTCGTGCCGCCGCCGATGTCGATGACGAGAATTCGATCGCCGGCGCCGACGCGCTCGCGCCAATCCGCGTGGCGTTCGATCCAGGCATAGAAGGCGGCCTGCGGTTCTTCGAGCAGGATAGCGTTGGCGATTCCGGCGCGTTTCGCGGCTTCTTCGGTCAGCGCGCGCGCGCCAGCGTCGAAAGACGCGGGCACCGTGATCAGCACTTGCTCGGCGCCGTCGTAGGCGTGCGTGAGATGCGCGAGATAGGCGGCCGACGCATCGAGCGGCGAAATCTCCGGTGCCGTCAGCGGGAGGATCGGCGCGCTGCGGTCGACGCCGCTATGCGAGAGCCAGCTCTTGGCTGAGTGCACCAGGCGCGCGGCATTTTCGATGCCACGGCGTTTGGCGAACTCGCCGAGGATCCACTTGGGCTTTTCGTCCCACGGCAACGCGAGCGCGCCCTCCGGAAATTCCTTGGCGCCGGGGATGTAGAGCGACGAAGGGAAGAGCGTTTCGGCGCGCAGTTCACCGGGGCCGATGAGTTGCGGAACAGGGACGATTTCGCCCGCGCGCGCGACGGCGCAGTTGGTCGTGCCGAGGTCGATCCCAATTACTGCCACTGGCTACTCAACTTCAATTTCGGCCGGGGCGATGATGGTGAGATTCACCGATTGATTGACCTTGGGCAGATCGACGTTGGACGCCTTCCAGCCTTTGTGGCGCAGCAGTCCGCCGGGAGCGCGGCCTTCGGCGGGGACATTGCCGATGAACTTGAGGCCCTGTTTGGCGTCGGCGCCGGCGGCTTCGGCCTTTGAGTACGTGCCTTCGACGCCGTCGATGATCGGGTTGAGCGTGACGCAGCGTTTGAGTGCCGCGCCGCATTGTTCGTGCATGGTGCGGACGGCCGCGCCGACTTGATCGTCGGAGTAGGCGGCGATGTCTTCCATCAGGAAGTCGACGAGGCGGGCGTCGCGTTGGAGGATGCCGAGGAGCTGCATCGCGCCGTCGGCGTGTTTGATCTCGGGCGCCTTGGGCGCGGCGGGTTTTTGCGTTTCGACCGCTTTCGCTTTTGTGTAGCCATAGGCCTGCGCGACCTCGGCGGGCAATTCGCCGCCGAAGAGGATGCCGAAGAAACTGCTGAATGCGTTACCGATGCGGGACAAGTGAGGGACTCCGAACCTACTAGGATAGCAACCGTGCTCACTTACTTGAAGGCATAAAGCGCGGTGGCGGTGCGCAGGTACATCACGCCGTCGGCGACGGCGGGTGTGGCGTAGATCGGTTCGTCGAAGTCGACGACCGATTCAGTCTCCCACTGCGCGCCGGGTTTGATCACGGCGCCTTTGCCTTTTTCGCTGAAGAGAAAAATTCGCCCGCCGGCAGCGATGGGCGAGGCGTAGTAGGCATCGATGGCGCCTTGTACGCGGGCGGTTTTGAAAATCTCGCCGGTCTTGGCCGACATCGAAGTGAGAATACCGCCAGTCTTGATCGTGTACAAGAAGCCGTCGAGCAACAGCGGCGAAGGCACTTCGGGCACCATGCGTTGATGTTTCCAGACCACGTGGGTGTCGGTGATATCGCCGCGGGCGTTACCGGGTTTGACCGCAATGGTGACGTTGTTGGCTTCGCGGCGGGCGCGGTAGAAGCCCCATTCGCGGCGGTCGAGCCCGCCGTCTTTGTCGAGATCAATGGCGGTCCAACTGCCGCCGTGTTTCCAGGGTTCGGGGAGTTCGGCGTTTTGCAGTTTGCCGTCTTTGTTGGCGTCGGCCTGTTTGGCGGCTTCGTCGAAACTGGGAATCGGCTTGGCTTGGCCGGGATCGGCGCCGGGCGCCCAGCCGGTGGCGTAGATGGTGTCGCCATCGACTACGGCAGTGGCTTTGATCTGCCAAGACAGGCCGCGCACCGACCACAACTCGCTGCCGTCCTTGAGGGCGTAGGAGGCCAATAGATAGGACCCGGGCACGATGATCTGATTGTTGAACAACGTTGCCGTCGCGAAGCCGTGAACGACGGCGGGGCGAACGGTGCGCCATTCGATCTTGCCGGTGTTCTTGTTGACGGCCATCACGAAAGACTCGCTGTCCTGATCGCAGACGAGGATGATCTTGTCGCCGGCGAGAATCGGCGATGCCGCCATGCCGTGCAGGTTGATGAACGGGCCGAGGGGCAGGCGCCAGCGTTCGTTGCCGTCGGGGCCGTAGGAGACGAGGCCGAATTCGGCGAAGAAGCTGTAGACGTTGCGGCCGTCGGTGACGGGGGTCGGGCTGGCGGCGTTGTTTAGCTTGTGGCGTGCGTCGGCGCGCTGCGACCGGACGGCGCGGCGCCAGGCGATTCGACCGGTGGCGCGGTCGATCTTCAACGTCAGCAGTTCGTTGGAGGAGGAGGCGGTGAGGAAGATGGCGTCGTTGGTGAGTACGGGGGAAGAGTTGCCGGGCGGGAGATCGATGCGCCAGGCGACGTTCTTGGCTGGGCCGATTTCGACGGGCGCGGTGCCGGCGGATTGGCCGGAAGCGTTGGGGCCGCGGAAGCTGGGCCAGTCGGCGGCGGTGGCGGCGAGGGCGAACAGGAAAGAGACTCGCATAGAGTCACTCTTATATATCACCTTCCACGGACGGCATCGATGTAGTCGTCGACGGATTCGAATCCGAGATCGCGGAAGCGCTCGTTGCAGTAACCGGCCCAGCGCTCCAGGGTCAGACTTTCAGCGTGGGGTTCGGTCGCTGGCTGACGTTCTTGATCAAACTCCGACATCTCTATCGATCTTACGCGACTTGGCCAGCCGTCGATACTCCGCGGCCAAATCCTTTGGAATTTTCATTAGGCCAACAATTTCGTCGAGGATTTCCGGGTTCATCCAGAACGGCGAGTTCTTTGCTTCAAACCAGCTATTTAAACGCACCGTCTTCCGGTGCCGCTTTGAGACGAACGCGTTCATCCACATGAGCGGTTCACGTGCCGGGTGACTCTTTTGGGCGATTATGCTCTCCAACCGTCCGCCTGGAATTTGGTAGGGCGGGATTGGCATCCGATCCTTCAGATTCAGCTCGCGTAATCCAGGCACGCGCGTGCAGAAACGTCGCAGTTCCCAAACAGCCCGATCGAGTTCGATGATCTGTAGAGAATTGCCATGAGTGGAATTTTCGAGGTACCGGTTGACGCCAAGCGAATCCAGTTCGTCAATCAAATTCACTGTCGGTCTTGTAAGATGCAGCGAAAGACTTGGCGACACCTGAATGAGGGCCAAGCCCTTCTTGAGCCCGTGGCCAATCTCGGGCGCAGGGATACGTTCGAGAAGCAGAATGCACTTCAGGTATTTTTCGATCGCCTGCTGCGAGGCCCACAGGAATTGAATTAACAGCCTCCCTCGGTACGCCATTCGAGCAGAAACATAGTCGTCGTCCGCGACATCGCGGAAACACCGAATCGCGACTATGTCAAAGAGTTGCTCCGTCGTTGGCGGCATGCTGATCTGGTACCCGCGCCCAGTCGATCGCTCTCACTCCTGCTACCCTACACCCATGCGCTTTCTACTGGGGCTCCTCAGCCTCGCCGCGTTTGCACAGCCGTCGATGGATCTCGACTTCGCCAAGTCTGTCAAAGAGTGGACCACCAAGCCGGAGTTTTCTTCTCCGCTGGTCGATCATCTGCCGCTGGTGAAGGGCATACCGACTCCGAAAGACGTACTGGGCTATCACATCGGCACGCCGAAAAAGTTGACGGCATCGGCCGACATCCGCCGGTACTTTGACGCGCTGGCGAAGGCGTCGAAGCGCATCCGGATCATCGACCTCGGCCGCACCGACGAAGGCCGTCCCTGTTGGACCGCGATTATTGCCGATGAAGCGACGATCGCCAGTGCCGAAGTGTACAAAGCGCATCTGGCGAAGCTGGCCGATCCGCGCGGGCTCTCGGCCGATGACGCGCGCAGAATCATCGAAGCCGCCAAGCCCGTCTATCACATCACCACCGGCCTGCACTCCGGCGAAACTGGCCCGCCGGAGATGATCATGGAACTCGCCTATCGCCTCATCGCCGAAGACGGCGTGCTGTACGATTCGATTCGCAACAATCTGATCGTGATGATGACGCCGATGCTCGAGCCCGATGGGCGCGACCGTTACGTCGAGTGGTATCGGCGTTACAAAGTCACCGAGGAAAACGAAGACGACCGCCTTCCCGGCCCGCCCTACTGGGGCAAGTACATCTTCCACGACAACAACCGCGACATGCACTACTCGCAGGTCACGATGCGCCACTGGCTGCGCGCGTATCTCGACTGGCATCCGCCGATCGTGCACGACATCCACGAGTCGGTGCCCTTCCTCTACACCTTCTCCGGGCAAGCGCCGCAGAATCCCAACCTCGATCCGATTCTCTACGCCGAGCTCCCATGGTTCGCCAACTACGAGATGACGAAGTTGATCGGCTACGGCATGCCCGGTGTTTGGACGCACGCGTTTGTCGATATGTGGTCGGTTGGCTACCTCGGCTTCATGGCGTCGAATCACAACGGCATGTTGCGCATGTATGAGGTCTACGGCAACGGCGGCGCGAATACGATGAAGCGCAAGGTGACCGGCTTTGGGGCGACGCAGCGGGAGTGGTATCGGCCGATTCCGGCGTACAAGGAGGTCGACTGGTCGCTGCGCAATAACACGAATTATGGCCAGACGGGCGTGCTCGCGGCATTGGAACTGGCGTCGTCGCATCCGAAAGTCATTCTCGAAAACTTCTACAAGAAGTCGCTGCACGCGGTGGAAGATGGGGCGAAGTCGGCGCCGTATGGGTTTGTCATTCCCGCCGCGCAGAAGGATGAAACGCGCGTAGCGTGGGTGGTGAATACGCTGCGGTTGCAGGGGATCGAAATTGGACGGCTCAGTGCCGAGCTCAAGTTGAAGGACACGACGTTCGCGGCTGGCTCGTTTGTGATCAAGCGGAATCAACCGTACGGACGGCTGGCGAAATCGCTGTTGGAAAAGCAGGTTTTTCCGGACGCGAATCTGCGCACGTACGACGACACGGGCTGGACGATGGGTCTGACGGCGGGGATCGAAGTGAAGGAGATCGCGGATAAGGCGCTGCTGGATGCGGCGGTGACGGCGGTCGACACCTACGCGCCGAAGGGCGAAATCAAGAATGGCGGGTCGATTGTCGCTGTGATTCACAATGGCGCGCATGGGCTGGCGACGTTGCGATATCGCATGAAGGACGTGTTGTTCGACGCCAACGAGAAGGAGTTCGAAGCCAATGGCGTGAAGGTGCCGGCGGGATCGTACCTGGTTGCCGATTCGGCGCGGTTGCGCGGTGAGATCGAAAAGCTCGGCTTGCGAGCGGTGGCGCTGAACGCGATGCCGGAAGGCAAGCGCCACGCGGTCGACCTGCCGAGGCTGGCGATGTTCAGCACCTGGGGCGCGACGCAGCCGGTCGGTTGGGTGCGGCACGCGTTCGATCAGATCGAAGTGCCGTATGAGTTGATCTTCAAGGAGCGCGTGAAGCGGGGCTCGCTGCGGCGGGACTTCGACGTGATTCTGATTCCGCATCAGATGTCGACGGCGAAGGGGCTGGTGCATGACATCGATCCGGCGAAGGTTCCGCTGGCCTACGATGGCGGGTACGGAAAGAGCGACGACATCACCGGCGGCATGGGTATCGCGGGCGCGCTGGAGTTCGAGAAGTTCGTGCAGGAAGGCGGCGTGTTGATCACGCTCGGCGGATCGAGCGCGTTCCCGGCGGAGTACGGCATTACACGCGATGTCAGCGCGGGCCGCACGTCGGCCGCATTTTATGCGCCGGGTCCGGTTGTGGAAACGCAGATCGAAAAAGCGGCGCATCCGGTGTTCTATGGCTACGACGCGAAGAAGTTGCCGGTGCGGTACGCCAACGGGCCGATCCTGAGTGTTCCCGAAAAGTACAAGGCGGGGTGGACGTTGATGAAATATACAGGCACGGAGTTGAGTGGGCTACTTAAGGGTGCGGGCGAGATTCGCGACAAGCCGGCGATTTTGGATGTCCCGGCGGGCAAGGGGCGCGTGCTCTTATTTGCGACGAACCCCTGCTACCGGTGGCAGAACCACGCGGAGTTTGCCATGCTATTTAACGCGATTCTGCATTACAAAGATTAAGGCGCTGTAACGGCCTTGCGGGAAATGTCACTATCAAAGCGTTGACTACGCTAACCGTGTTGAGGACCAATATGGCGAAACAATTCTGGCGGCTGCGGCCGCTGGTGGCGCTGTTCACGGCGTTGACCGTGCACGCGCAAAACATCGACGCGGCGGCCGCGAAGGTACGCGAAGCCGAAGCCGCACTGCGCGAGGCGCAGGAGTCTTATAGGAAGGCGCTGCTCGAACAGGCCGCGGCGCTGCGCGCGCAGGCTGATGCGATTGAGGCGAAGGCGCGTGGGTCTGTGGCTCCGGTCGCCGGGAATGTGAGTGTTGGCGCGCCGGCGGTGCGGATCTTGCCGGTGGCGGCTGTGGCGACGCCTGCTGCCGCTCCCGCGGCAACAGCGGCCCCCGCGCTAGCTCCGCCGCCGCCTCCTCCCCCCCAGCGGCCAGCACTGACAAGTTGT
>VFZQ01000117.1 GCA_016871135.1 Acidobacteriota bacterium
CACCAGCAACGAACTGAACAAAAACAGAATTTTCATGGCACGACTATCATATGATGTCCAGGAAGCCATGCGCCTGCTAACAATTTTCACTACCGCGCTCTGCGCCGTCGCCGCCGGCTACTTCCCCGCCCCCGACTCGAAGGGCGGCTGGCGAACGCTTACTGCCCCCGATGAGATCAAGGCCAAAACGGGTATCGACATAAAGAAGCTCGACGAAGCGTTCGAGTACGCGCAACTCACCAGCCAACACGGAGGGCTGCTCGTTGTGCGCAACGGCTATCTCATCTACGAACGCTACTTCGGCCGCGGTCATCGCGAAGCGCTGCCGGAACTGGCATCGTGCGGCAAGGCTTTCACAAGCGTCTCGATCGGCATGCTGATGAAGCAGAAGCCATCGACGTTCCCTCAAGGCCTCGACACAAAAATCATGAACGAGAAGTATCTGCCCACGCAGTACTTCCCGCTCGACGATCCGCGCAAATCCGAAATCTCGCTCGGCCAGGTGCTCGCCATGTCGGCCGGTATCCGCGGAACAAATCCGGTCTACGTCAACGGTAAACGCGAAACGTGGGACAAACCCACCGAAGACAACGGTCCCTGGTCCACAACCGACGACTTCGCCATGAAGCAATCGCTCTGGTGCGCGCCCGGCGATTGCTACTCCTACGCCACCTCGTCCAGCCACATTCCCGCGATGATCGTCCGCACGCAGTCCGGCATGGAGATGGAAGACTTCATGCGTAAACACCTCACCACGCCGCTCGGCTTCGGCACTTGGGGCTACGCGATGTACCGGCCGAAGTTGAAGAGCGGCATCGACTCAAACGGCCGCATGTTTCACACTCCCGGCGGCGGTTCGATCGCCGTACGCTCCACCGACATGTTGCGCTTCGGTTATCTCATGCTCAACAAAGGCCGCTGGGGCAAAAAGCAAATCATTCCCGCCGATTTCGCCGACATGTGCGGCCGCATGGTGAAGTACAACCCGCACTACCATCACAGCTTCAACTTCAACGTCAACGAAAACGGCAATCTCGCCAACGTCCCGCGCGATGCGTTCTGGAAAGGCGGCGCCGGTGGATACGCCATCTACGTCGTGCCGTCGCTGAATCTGGTTGTCTACAAGATGGGCGGCAATGAAGGCCAGTACGATCCCGCACTCACGCGCCTTCCGGTGAAGTACGAATACAACGGCTCCCGCGCCGACTGGAAGCCCGGCGATCCCAAGACCATCGGCGATGCCACCGGCCGCACGCTGCAGATGGTCATCGGGGCGTTGCAGTAGAGCGCCAACCGAAGCGGTGATACAGCGCCGGCATCACCAGCAAGTTCAGCAGCGTCGAACTCAGGAGTCCGCCCAGAATCACCACGGCCATCGGATGTTCAATCTCCTGGCCCGGCTTCTCGCCACTCAACGCCATCGGCAATAACGCAAGCGCCGTTGCCAGCGCTGTCATCAATATCGGCGACAACCGTTCCATGGACCCGCGCACAATCAACTCCCGTCCAGGCGTCATGCCCTCTTCGCTTTCCAAGTGGCGATAGTGACTGACGAGCATGATGCCATTCCGCGCCGCAATGCCGATCACCGTGACAAAGCCAACCAGCGACCCAAGCGACAGTATTCCGCCCGTCGCGAACGCCATCGCAACGCTACCGGCCAACGCAAAGGGCAGCGAAATGAACACCAGCGCCGCCAGTCGCATCGACTGAAAATCGGCGTGCAGGATGAGCAGAATTGCCAGCAGCGCAACGCAGCCAAGTACGATCAACCGCTGCCGCGCTGCTTGTCTTGCCGCGTACTCGCCGAGGAACTCCGGATGATAGCCCTGCGCGAATCGCAATGCGCGCACGCGCTGTTCGATCTCCCTCGCCACGCTTCCCAGATCTCGCCCCTTCACATTGCAACTCACATCCATGCGCCGCGATGTATTCTCATGCTGAATCACATTCGGCGCCGGAACGACGCGAAAGTCGGCTACATCACCAAGCGGAATATTCGCGCCCGACGGCGTGTCCATCCGCATGCGCCGGAGCGCCGCGATATCGGTCCGCGCGCCCGGTTCGCTCCACACCGCTATATCGAAGATCTTCTGATCCTCAATCACCTCGCCCGTCTTCGTTCCGCGCAAGTACGTCGCCGCCGCCCGGCGCACTTCTCCGGTCGTCAATCCGAATCGCGCGGCGGATTCCTGATTGATCCGCACCTCAATTTGCGGCACCAAGACTTGCGGTTCGATCTGCAAAGTCGAAACGCCCGGCACGTCTTTTATCGCCGCCGCGACCGCGCGCGCCTGCTCCTGCAGTCCTTCCACTCCCGGTCCATAAATGCGCACCACGATCGCGCCGCTGCCCCCGCTCAGCACCTCTTTGATCCGTTCCTTCAAGTACGTCAGCAAATCGCGATAGAGCCCCGGATAGCCATCGACCACGCGCTGCACCTTCTCCACCGTCGCATCGTAAGGCGCCGACGGATCGAGCGAAATCCAAAGCTCGGTGAAGTTCGGCCCGACAACCTCATCGGCCACCTCGGCGCGTCCAATGTGCGAACCGAAATTCCGCACTCCAGGAACCGCACGTAACTCTTTCGACGCCCGCTCCGTAATCCGCCGCATCGCATCGAGCGACGTCCCCGGTTTCTCCACCCAGTGCATCAGAAAGTCATACTCGCGGAAGTGCGGCAGGAAGTCTTCGCCCAGAAACGGCGTCGCTGCCGCCGCGCCGAGCAGCACGGCAAACGCGCCCGCCATCACCAGGCTCGAATGATCGATCGCCCATTCGGCGGCATGCCGATAGCCGCGTTGCAACACGCGCACCAACGGCGGATCGCGCCGCGCCCCGCCGCTTGACGGCAACAGCAGCAACGACAACGCCGGCGTCACCGTCAGCGCCACCAGCAACGACGCGGCCACGGCCAGCACGTAACTCATCGCCAGCGGCCGGAAGAACGACCCCGGCAAACCTTCGAGGAACATAACCGGCAGAAACACCAGCGCCACGATTACGCTCGCATAAACCACCGAGCTGCGTACCTCAAGCGATGCATCCAACACCACGGCAAAGGCGGTCCGAGGCTCCGCGCTCGCAGCGTTCAGCCGCAATCGCCGCACAACATTTTCAACATCGATGATCGCGTCGTCGACCACTTCGCCCAAGGCAATCGCAAGGCCCGCCAGCACCATCGTGTTGATCGTCTGGCCCAAGTAGTGAATCACCAGTGCCGCCGCGATCAGCGACAGCGGCAGCGCCGTCAGCGAGATCGCCGCCGTCCGCCACTCGAACAAGAACGCAATGAGAATCAGTACGACAAACACGCCGCCATAGACCAGCGCGTCCTTCAAATTCGTCAGGGACATTTCGATAAACGTCGCAGGCCGAAAAATTGTAGAGTCGATTTCAAGACCCCGCAATCCAGGCCGCAACGCATCGAGCGCCGCTTCCACGCCCCGTGTCACATCGAGCGTATTTCCAGACGGCTGCTTCTCCACGATCAACAGGATCCCAGGCGCGTCGTTGATCACGGCATCGCCGATCGGTTGCGGAAACCCTTCGACGACCCGCGCCACATCGCGAACCAACAGCGCCGTGCCGTTTCGAAACGCAACCGGAATGCGTTCGATCTCCGCCACTGTCCGCACCGTGGGTACATGATTCACCGCCAAACGCTGATTCGGCGTGTCGATGAATCCGCCCGCCGCCGGCGCGGCGGCCTCTCGCGTCGCGCGCAAAATCTCATCCAGCGTCACCCGCAGATCGCGCATGCGTTCTGGATTCGGCAACACCTGAAATTGCCGGTCGCGCTGCCCCCAGATCGCGACGTTCGCCACACCCGGAACCGCCATCAGGCGGGGCCGGATCTTCCATCGCGCCAACGTGCTCATCTCCATCTGCGACAGCGTCTTGGACGAGATGCCGATCTTCATCGCGCGGCTTGTCGACGACAACGGAGACAAGATCACCGGAGGCCTCGACACCGCCGGCAACTGCGGCGTCACGATCGCCAGCCGTTCCTGCACCAGTTGCCGCGCGCGCATCAAGTCCGCGCCCGGCTCGAACAACAGCACCACCGACGACAACCCCAACACGCTCTTTGACCGCAGCGTCTTCAAGCCAATCACGCCGTTGACGGCGTTTTCGATCGGCGTCGAAACCAACTCTTCGACCTCCGTCGTCGACAGGCCCGGCGCCTCCGTTTGAATCTCAACCAGCGGCGGCGCGAATTCCGGAAACACATCGAGCGGAGACTTCCTCACGACCGACAGCCCACCCACGGCCAACAACACCGAGGCCGCCACTACCGCTACGCGCAAGTGCAGCGCCGACGAGATGAGCCATCGCATCATCGGCTACTTCCCCGCTCCGTACTCGGTTCCCCACAACTCCGCGACACCGTTAACCACAACCGGTGTGCCAGCTCGCACACCGCTCGACAAATAGGCGCGGCCCCCGGCCGTTCGGTCGACGCTCACTCGCCGCCGCGAGTACGTTCGTTCGCCCGTTTTTTCATACACCCACGCGCCGCCGTTGACGTCGTAGGTAATGGCGGGCCAAGGCACGTTCACGCCATCTCGCGCAGCGCCGGAAGGCACCAGCACCGTCACCCGCTCGCCCGGTTTGAATTCGTGCGTGCCGCTCGGCGCGGCGAAGTAAAAATCGACCGTCGACGAAAGCGCATCGCCCGTTGGCGGCGCGGCCACCGCGGGCACCATTCCCAACGCCGAGCCGCTCAACGACTCAACGGCGACCGAAGTGCGCGGCGCAATCGACTGCGCTTCGCCCACATAAACCGCCGCCTTAATCCACAACGCACGCATATCCGCGATCTCGAACAACGGCGCTCCTCCGGCCACGACTTGGCCCGGCGCGGCGGTCAGTTGGCGGATCACCCCGTCGCGCGGCGCGGTGACGCTCAGCCGCACATCGCCGTCTAGCGGCGCTCTCTTGATTTGCTCCAATCGCGCCTCGGCCGCCGACAGCGCGCTTGCCCCTATGTCCAGTTCGTTCTTCGCGGCTTCAAGCGCGCGGACCGTGCCCACGTCGTCGCGCAATAATTTCTCGGCTCGCGCCAACTGTAACTTCGCGGTCTCGACGCGCGTCCGAGCCTGCTGCGCGTCGGCCTCCGCGGTTACACGCAAGTCGCGCGGTAACGGTAAGAGCGGCGTCAGCGCAAACATCTCCTGTCCGCGCCGGACCATCGTTCCCGGCGATGCCGGCGCGGGCGATGAAGACAGCGTCCCCGCAACCGGCGCGCCCACCACGATTGCTCTTCCCGGAGGCAGCACGACCTCACCGGCGAATCGCCGCACATCGGTTCCGCCGCCCGAAACGGCCTCGGCGATCTGAATGCCGAGCCGCTTCTCCGCGTCCGCGGACAACTTCACCGTCGCGAGTTCGCTCTCCTTCGCCGCGGGACCGCTGACCTTCGCAGGAACTTCACTTTTCTCCGGCGAGGTCTTCGGCGCGACGCCACAACCGGCCGCCAATACCAACATCCACAAGAAATGTTTCACGGCATCCTTCCCATCGCACGGTCCAACTCCGCCTCGGCGCGCATCACCGCGCCCTCGGCGTCCAACACCCGCAGCCGCAAATCGAAAATCGGCCGCGACGCGTCCAACTCCTGCAATCCCGTCGCGTCGCCATTCGCATGCGCCTTTTGCACCAAGGCGACGCCCGCTTCAACCGCGGGCAAGAGCTTCTCACGCAACTCTTGCAAGGCCGTCCGCGCTTGATGCAGCCGCGATGCCGCCTCGAATACTTCCAACTCCACGCGGTCGCGCGCCGCCAGGTATCGCCGCGCCGCTTGAATGACCTCGGCATCGGCACGCGCAATCTGCCCTTGATTCTTATTCAACAGTGGCAACTCGATTTGCAGCCCCGGCCCGGCGCGCAGTTGTTGCGGTGATCCGGTTTCCTTTGCACTAAACAACGGCGCGAGCGAATTCAAGATCCGGCTTCGCTGCCATTTCGCGCGCAAGGTCGCCACCTCGACGGCGATCTCGGCCGCCCGCAAATCGGGACGGTTGGTGTACGCTTGGTCCGCGTCGAAATTCACGGCAACGTTCGAAGTGTACGCCGGGGCGCTCGCCGACAGCGCCGCTCCAAGTTGGCGTACCCCTAACAGATTGCGCAGACGAATTTCCGCTGTTCGCGTGTCTTCGAACGAGCGTAGACGGGCCTCCCGGGTGACAGCCACATCGGTGCGCGCTCGCACCAATTCAACTCCGGTGGCGTCCCCGGCATCGACCCGCTTCTCGACCATCGCGGTAATCTTCTCAAGCCACCGTTCAGTCTCTTCCAACTCCGCGGTCCGTCGCTGCGCAAGGTGAAGTTCCGCATGGGCTACCCGCACATCCCGAATCAAATTCAACCGAACCTGCTCCAGTCCCTTTTCCACGGCGGCCAGATTCTTCTCCGCCGCCAGCACGCGCTTCTTCCGCTGCCACAACTCCTCGATCGGCCAGATAAGCAAAAACTCAAACGGCTTACCGCCCACCGGCAACAGCGTCTGCAACAACGGATTCCGCATCAACTTCGCATCGGTCAAATCGGCCTTCGCTAATCCAAGCGACGCCAACTCGGCATCAAGCGACGTATTATTCAGCAGCGCGATCGACACAGCGTCGGCGGCTCGGAGCGGACGATCCAGAGCGACGCCATCGGGCAGTACGAACGGCTTCTCCGCCGCCGATGCCGCAAATAATACAGCGATCAAACGCACCAACCTAGCCTACCCGAATCAAAAACTCGGCGGCAACGTTTATGATTAAGGAATGCGTCATACTCTCTGGCTCGTGCCGCTCTGCCTACTGGCATCCTGCGGCAACATTGAGCCCGTCGCCGCACAAGGCCCCGCGCCGCAAATTCCGAACTTTTACCAGAACGTTCGCGATGCCATGCCTTTCCCGAAGATCCTTCCGCCCACCGTGTTCCGCGATCCACGCCAGATTCGTGTCTACGAAATCGCCAATCGCATTCCCGGCGTTCTCGCGCAGCAGCCGTGTTATTGCTACTGCGATAAGGGTCACGGCCACAAGGGCCTGCTCGATTGCCATAGAGACGCGCACAGCGCGGGTTGAACGGTCTGCCGCAAGGAGGTCGTCCTTGCCGATCAGTTGAACAAAAAAGGCATTTCCGCCGCCGAGATCCGCAAAGCCATCATCCGTGGTGATTGGCAAAAAGTAGTCGAGTAACTACCACTCCCGCAATCGCACTTCCGACCGCACTAGCGTCAACTCCGGATGGAAGTACGGATCGGGCTCCAGCATCGCGTCTCCCCACAGCTGCCGGAATTGTTCCGACTCTTCCCGCCGCACGCGAGGATTCCGCGTCACCGACTCTTCATGGATCAATCGCGCCCGCGCATCTAACTTCACCCGATGCCCCGCGAGCCGCGCCCGCAGACACAAATCGATGTCGTTGAAGCTAGCCGGAAACCGCCGGTCGAATCCGCCAAGTTCGTCCCACAGCGACCGCCGCATCGCCATGCACGCCCCCGTCACCGCCGCGACGTCGCGTGTCATGCGCAGCCACGGCCAAAACGTGCCGCCATCGATCGCCAGGCGCCCAATGTGCGTCGGCCCCGGCAGCATGCCGATCACCACGCCCGCATGTTGAATCCGCCCGTTTGGATACTCGAGCAGACCACCGGCAATGCCGCGGCCCGCCGTCGCGACCAGCGAATCGAGCCAGCGCGGCTCCGCCGGAAACACATCGTCGTTTAGCAATACAACAAACTCGCCGGACGACGCTCGTACGCCCGCATCGTTCATCGCGCCGAAGTGAAAGGGCGCTGTGAACGAAACTCGCTTCACGCCATGTGCGGCTGTCACGCGCGCCAATTCGTCGCCGCCATCGATATCGTGCGTCACGACAACGATCTCGGCGTCTTCGCCCGCTAACGCTCGCAACGATCGATCCAACAGCTTCGCATCACGCGAGCAGATGACAATCGACGCCCGCCAATCGCGCGGCGGAATGGCGCGCGCGTCAACCTGGGCGCGCACTCCACCCGTACGATGAGACAACACACAAGGTACACGGGTCACAGGCCCATCGATCCCGATCGCAATCTCATGCATCGACGCCCCGGCGTCATTGATCGCGTCCGCGCGTACCGCGAACGCAGGTCCCCAGTACATCGTGTGCGCCAACAGCGTTGGCGAATACGTCGGCGTGAATCGCGGCGCGAATACATGTCCACTATCGGACAGATGATCCCAATCGCCATACGCCGCGTGCGCACCCTCGTCGATTGCCTGCAAAAGCAACTCTTCGCCGTGCGGCGAAACCGTCGCGCCATCTTCCACGAACAGATAGTAATCGGCGCCGGAAGGAAGCCGTTGTCCCGGCGCGCCCCTCGCAACACGCCGCGGTTGGCCGCCGCGCCCGCGCAGTTGCAGCGCCGCTCGATCCAACGCCGCCGCCCATCGCGCATACTCGGCATCACCGTCCCGCGACCGCAATCCCGCAAACACGCCTCCCGCCCATCGCAACGCCCGAAAAAACAAACTGTTCTCGACACGCGCCAATCGCTCCGACAGAATGACATTCTGCCACGCCACACGGGCCAGACGCCGGTTCAACTCCGCTTCAGCCGTCTCCGGCTCTCGCCGCCTTAGGTGAGGCATTGTCGGCCTTTCCGCCAGCCGCGCACGAACGCCGCGTCCAATCGGCTTCCGTAGTAGCGGCCCAGATCCTCGGGCGATCGCCGGAGCAAGTATCGGAGTCCCCAATACGCCGCGTCCGCTTCAAGTCGCAGCGGATGCCTCGTGCAGGATGTGCTCCAGTCGTGCGGCCCCGGATGTTTGCGTTCGAAAACAGCCGCGCTCTCCCCGGCGTGTCTCATCGCACGTGAGCGCTCCGCCAGCGTCGGCGCGTGCGCGTGCTCGTGCCAAACCAGCGCCTCCGGCAGGTAGAAGCTCTTCATGCCGGCCGCCCGCAGCCGCTGGCCATACTCATAGTCGTCGAAAGCATCGTACGGAAAATCGGTATCGAACATGCCGGCGCGATCAATCAGTTCGCGCTTCAACGACGCGTTGCCCACATAAAAGAAACCACCGGCGTCCCCGTCGGTTCCGTTCATGCCGAAGATCCTTCCATCCGCCTCCAGCCACTGCACGAACCGTTCGTCGCCCTGTTCCTGAACGAACTTGCTCGGGCCAATTGCAACACAGTCGGTTCTAGGCCGCTCCGCGTGGAACGCAAGATGCAAGGCGACAAAGTTCGGGTCCGGAGTGAAGTCGCCAGCAAGAAATAGAATCAACTGGCCGCGCGCTTTTTCCAGCGCCGCGTTCAACGCGTTCGTCCGCGCAAGTAGCGGTCTCGCTACCCGAAGATAATGCAGATCGATTTCCCCTCGCAAATGTGCGAGCGGCGCTTCCCACTTGCTCCGGTTGCAGTCGTAGACGATGACCTCGAAACTCTCGGTCCTAGCTGTCTGAGAGCATAAACCCTTCACAACGCCGGCCACGTCGGGGGAGTCGAGTGCCGGAATCAGAACACTTAATTCAGGCTGCATGTTTACGGCGAAAACTTCTAGAACACACTACTCAGCCAATATTATCGCCGAAGCCGCTATAAACTGCAAACATTTTGCTATGGAAATGTCTTCTCGTTTCGCGGCCGGCGGCAGTTGACATCGTCGCCTCCAACCGGAAACGCAAAACTCCTCGACAGTGCACAGCCCTGTCCGACAAAAGTCGCTAGACCGAATTCCATCCGCCCCGAAGAACTCGTTTGGGGTGCCTAACGGGATTTGAACCCGTGACATCCGGAACCACAATCCGGCGCTCTACCGACTGAGCTATAGGCACCCAACCTTTTTCAGTTTACCAAACCCGCCGCACGAAGTCAGCACTGGAGAGGATCACAAATGAGTTCGTGAAGTCGATCAGAAACGCGCCCACCACCGGCACCGCGACGCGCGCGCCGGGAGCCGCGCCATGCCGCGCTTCAAGTGCGTCCAGCGCCGCCACCGCGTTCGCCGTCGTGCCCAGCATGAACCCCAACCAACCCGCCGCGCCCGCCGCTCCTTCGTACCCGCGCCCCATCACGCGCCAGACAATCAAGACCGCCATTCCGATCGTCACCACTGTCTGCACCGCAAGCAGAAAGAACAGCGGCAGCGCCAGCGTCGCCAGCACCCACAGCTTCAGTGTCACCAGCGCCAACACAATGAACAGACTCACGCTGATTCGAGCCGCCCGGTCCAGCACCCCATCGTCGAGCTTCCCCTCCCCGCGGTCGTCGATAAATCGAATCACCGCCGCCACGATCATCGCGCCGATATACCCTGGCAACGTCAAACCCGCGCCCGCCATCGCGCGGCTCAGGACAGACCCCGCACCCATCGC
>VFZQ01000118.1 GCA_016871135.1 Acidobacteriota bacterium
GCACGGCGATCGACACGAGATTGTCGACGTCCTTGTAGGGAAACGGCTCTATAATCACACCGTGGATCACGCTGAACATCGCCGTCGCGGCAAGAATACCGAGGGCGATCGAAAACACGCTCGTTAGCGCAAATCCCCGGTCGCGCAACAGCTCACGCAGTCCAAACCGAAGATCGCGAATAAATATCACGGCAACATCGACCTCACATTTATCGCGAATTTTGTCTGGTCCACAGTCCACCCGACCTGCGCGTTGTGCGGCCTGTCTTTCAATCGCACCAGCCGTCCTCGTTCGGCGGGCCTCCGCCGCACCGTCAGCGCCATCGGCTGCGTACCGACCACACTCGCATCGACCGCCGCCATTGCCGCCAGCCAGTCCCACGCGTAATAACGCCCCGCGCGAATCGACTCCGCTTCGCTACGCAGCAACCGCAGCGCGATCGACGCCGCCCACTCGCGTGCTTCTTCTTCAAACAACCGCAACGTGCCCGTCGTGATTGGCGCTTTGTTGGTGGCGTCCAGCGGAACGATCCGCGTCTTCCACCCCAAGTGCAGAACGCGTTCGACAGCTTCCGGATCGACATACGAATTCCACTCCGCCGTTTTCACTCCATCGACGTTGCCTTCGACCGCAACCGCCCCACCCATCCAAATCAACTCGTTTACCGCCGTACCTGTGCGCGGCTCGATCGCGGTCGCCGCCGCAATATTGGTCAACGGCCCCAGCGCCAATATCCGCACCGGCCGCCGCGTCTCCATCAAGCGGTCGGCTAGAAACCGAGCCGCAGGAATCGCCTCGACACGCCGCCGCGCTGCCGGCAACTCATCGCGCAAGAGCCGGTCGGTTGCCTTCCGCCACTCCGGCGGGAATGAAGCATCCCCCTGAAACCGCCGCTCGGCGCCCGCGTAAACCGGGATATTCGAAAGCCCGGCGGCTTCGAGCAAACGCAGTACCGTTGACGCGCCCGGCTCCGGATGCGCCAGCCCTGCGCAGACGGTTACCGCTTCGATCTTGACCGACGGCTGCCGCGTTAACCAAAGCAGCGCCAGCAAGTCGTCCGCGCCCGCGTCGGTGTCGACAATGAGAGGCGACTGCGCCACGCACAGCAATCCCGTCGTAAGAAGGAGTCCGGCAACCCTCATGCGAAAGCTCAATCCAGCCGATAGATCGGGTAGGAGAGGTCCGACAATTAGTATGCGCTACCTTTGGATGATTCCGCTGGCATTTCTTTTACTTCTCGCCGCCCCACCGGCGGACGCCCGGCCCAAGCCCCGCCAATCGTCTGTAAAGTCAGTGCGCGGTAAGCAGAAGCCGAACCTCAAGCCGCTGGTCTACGACCCCAAAAAACACAAGGCGCAGGTCGTTAAGAAGCGGCACTGGTGGAGCCGGCGTTAGCAGTTTGCGATTGTGTTCTGTTTACTGGCCACGATGGCTGTTTAATCGTTGCGTCGCCCGAGTGACCAAGGGGGATTCGAAATCCGCCTCCGCCCGTTCCTCGGCCCAAGCCGATTGGTCAAACGCGCCGAAATTCAACTCTCGTAGAGGCGCTTCGGCGCCAGTTACGACGGAGTATAGTCGAATCGGCGGGGCTACTACGCGGGCGTCCAGAAAGCGAAGGGTATTCAGGCGGTCTGTTACAACTGCGGACGAATCGGCGCAAGCCGCCAACGAGATCGCTCGGCGGCGCGCCGATGTACTTGAACGCTCCTCGCGATAATCGCGGTGTCTCTTTTCGTTGGCGCTGTTCCTCGCTTCACTCGCCGCCGGTGTTGCGGGGATGGGTCACTTCTACGCGAGAGCCAACTCGCCGAACGTCTTTGTAACCCAACCCGGCAATGGCCCGCGTCGCGCGGTCAGCGTACCACCGACGAACCGCGCCACGAGGCGTGGTCCACGGCCCCTAACGGAGTTGTCAAATAGCCACAATTCATCCGCGACGTCCCGCGCTCTCACTGCCAATTCCAACGCACGGAAATACCTTGCCGCAATCCGGTCACCGGGCACATCGTGCCCGCCGCGATCTGATCGGCATTTACGAACAACGAGATCCAGCAAGACAGGACGCTGGAGTAGAACGTAGACTTGCCCGAGCCATTCGGCCCGGCGAGGATGTAAACGACAGGTTTGTCTCCGGATCGGCTCAGTCTCAACTCCGGCTAGACAGCGATCGGCAACTCGAGTTCGCGCTCTCGCACCAGCCTACCGTCGCGCAGTACAACTACGAACCGGCGGCCATTGGGAGTCGTTTCAATCGTCGCCTGTAACGCGGCGTCCCAATCGTATACCGTACCATCGGCGAACTTCCCATCCACGAGCCTCGGATCGACGCAAGGCGCCTCCAGGGAAGATTCAATCGCATCCAATTCGTCACCAGTCAACTCGGCGAAGGGTTTCATGTTTGAATTCCTCGCCCCCATCTTACCTCACAGCCCACGCCCTCGCGAAAATACGCTAACGTAAAGAACCGTGACTCCAAAACTGCTAACAGTTCTCGCCACCTGTTCGGTCGGCGCACAGACAATGCTATATGTCGCCAATCAAAACAGCAATACGCTGAGCGTTGTCAACACCGCTACCAACGCCGTAGCCGCGGCCCCGGCCACCAGCTTTTCACCCGCGTCGATGGCCCTCTCTCCCGACGGCGCGCGCCTCTATGTCTCCAACCCGAACTCCAATCAAATTCTGGTTTACAACACCGCCAACAACACCGTAGTCGGCTCGTTCGCCATCGGACAGACGCCGCTCGGCATCACCACCGACGCCACACGTGTATACGTCGCCCTGCACGCCAACGCCGCCGTCGCGGTCTTCAGCGCATCGACGCTGCTGCAACAGGCCAACATCCGCGTCGGATTCGGGCCATCGGCGATCGCCTACTCGCAAGCTCTCAATCGTGTCTACGTCGCAAATACCCTTTCGAATTCAGTCTCCGTCATCGATCCAACCCGCATTGGAACCTCTGCCGCTCCGATCATCGGTTCAATCACCGTCCCCGATTCTCCAGTCGCTCTCACGATAGCTGCCGACGGCCGCACCGCTTGGGTTGCCTCCTCGGCCCGCCCCACACTGGCCCGCATCGATCTCGGCCAAGGAACCGTCGACGCTCGCATCCAACTGCCGGTCAGCCCCGCCGGCCTCGCGCTATCGCCGGACCAATCCCGCGCGTACGTCACCGGCTACGGCCCTCAGGTCGCCGTCGTCGATACACGCGCCGAATCGGTACTGAAGACCACCGCATTGCCCGGGTGCCCGCAGGTCCGCTGCCTCGCCATGAGCGCCGCCGTTTCCGCCGACGGCAAACTCGTCTACATCGCCAACACAAGCTTGAATCAGATCTCTGTCCTGAACGCCGAGACCAACGAACTCACAACCACTCGCATCAACGTCGGCCAGTCCCCTCGCGCCGTCCTCGTCGGGCCCGCGCCAAGAACTACGCCGTCGGCGGCGGAGGTCTCGAACTAACATGCGCCGCCTCGCCCTATTGCTCGCCTCGCTGCTTCCGCTTGCCGCGCAGGCCGATCCTGCTGCCGCCGGTCCGCTCACAGTCGCAACGCAGGATTACAAAATTGCCGCTGTGCCGATGCCGACCGTCGCCTACCCGATCGATATCTGGGGACAGGTCTGGTATCCGGAAGATCTCGCCAAAGGCCCCTATCCGTTCGTCTTTCTGCTGCACGGAAACCACGGCATCTGTCGCGCTCCGGGCTCGATGGTCGATCTCGGCACGACAAGCTTCCCGCCCAACTGCCCGCCCGGCCAGGTACAAACGCCAAATCACGCGGGCTACGACTATCTCGCTCGGCGCCTCGCCAGCCACGGTTACATCGTCGCTTCAATGAACGCCAACGCCATCAACGTCCGCGCCAACGGCAACCCCGAGCGCGGCCAGGTCGTCGTCGAGCATCTCCGCTACTGGCAAGCCTGGAACAGCCCAGCCGGCGGCGAGCCATTTGGAACAATGTTCTCCGGAAAAGTCGACTTGCAAAATATCGGCCTAATGGGTCACAGCCGCGGAGGCGAAGGCGTCCGCGCCGCTCTCGAATTCAACCGGCAGGCAGGACGCCCATTCGGCATCAAGGGCATTATCGAAATCGGCCCCGTGGACTTCGGCCGAACCACTTCGCCAACGCTCGTCACCACCGGCAACCCGGTCTACGACGCAGCCGACACCGCCTGGTCCGTCATCCTTCCCAGTTGCGATGCCGACGTCTCCGACAACCAGGGAATGCGCGCCTTCGACCGCGCATTCCAAATCACCGAAACCGCCGGACCCACTCCGAAATCGCAGCTCTACATCCTCGGCGCAAACCACAACTTCTACAACTCCGAGTGGACCCCCGAGGACCCCGGCTTCTCCTGCATCGATTTCCCAATAATCACCGACCGCCCGCAACAAGAAGCGATCGGAACCGTCTACGTCAACGGCTTCATGCGTACCTACCTGGGCGGGGAGAAGTTCCAATACCTCTTCCACGGGGATTCCGATCAGCCTACCTCGATCCGCACGCCGGTCGCGCATTCTTACGCCGAAACACCCGCGCGGAATTTGCTGATCGACAACTTCCAGGGTGCGTTCTCGCCAATGAATACACTCCTCGGCGGACCAAACGCCACGGGAAATATTGCGGCCGTGCGCTGCATCGATACCGGTTGCCGTAATCCTCCGCCCGCCGCATGGCGTCATGACCCAGGCCAGGCAGCGGTGCGCCTCGATTGGCCCGACGGCGGAACCGGGACGCCATACTATGCAATCCACGTCGGCCCCGATGGCGGAGGACCACGCGACGTCTCCGCCTACGCTTTGTTCTCATTCCGCGTGGCTGCGGCTTTCGACCCGAAAAACCCTGTAATCGAATCGCAGAATTTCAGCCTTCGCATGGTCGACGCGACCGGCGCGG
The DNA here is from genome assembly GCA_016871135.1 of Acidobacteriota bacterium. GTDB lineage: Bacteria > Acidobacteriota > Terriglobia > Bryobacterales > Bryobacteraceae. The sequence continues at coordinate 4,900 of VFZQ01000118.1, forward strand.
TGTCCAAGCTGATTCCGGTAACAAACTACAAGGCAATTCCTTACCCCACCGGCTACGGTTTCCGCCGCTCCGTTCTACGCACCGTTCGCATCCCGCTCGCCGACTTCGCAGGCGTAGATTTCAAGCAATTGACCCGCGTCGATCTGATCTTCGATAAACAGCCGCAAGGCGCGCTTTTTCTCGCCGATGTACTGTTCGCGCCCGCGCGCCCTTAGGACAAAACAATGACAAGAAGAACAATATTCTCCGCATTCGCCGCCTTCATGGTGTTCGCCCGCACCATGAAGGGCGCAAAGATGACCGCGCGCCGTCCGAAGCAAAGCGGCGAACGCCGCGCGGAATCCGACTCCGCTGGACCGGTGCTCTTCGAACTGACCGCCGAAGAACGCTGGCCCGTTCGTGGGCTCGATCCCGTGCTTCACATCGGCGGCACGATTATTGACAGCTACCGCTTCGGCAACGCCGAAAATACGTCGTTGATCTTCACGTGCTACGACGCGAGCCAACTTCAGGAAGGCGCTGCAGTGTTCATGCGCTATGGCCAGGACGAATCAAGCCGCATCGACTTCCCTAACTTCGCTTGGTCGACCGTGAAAGAATAGGCGCTCTACTTCAGCGCCGCCTCAATCGCCGCCGCCAATTCCGGGGAGTCCGGGCTAACGCCGGACTCAAACCGTTGCCGCACCTTGCCATCTTTCCCGACCAGGAACTTGGTGAAGTTCCACTGCACATCCCCGCCCGTCTTCGGATTCGACTTATCGGTCAAGTACTGATAGAGCGGCGTCTTGTCCGCTCCCTTCACCGACACCTTCGCCATCATCGGAAACGTCACGTTGTAGGTCCGCGAGCAGAACGATTTGATCTCTTCGTTCGATCCCGGTTCCTGCGCGCCGAAGTTGTTCGCCGGCACGCCGACAATCACCAAACCCTTGTCTTTGTACTTCGCGTACAGGCTCTGCAACCCCGCGTACTGCGGCGTGTAACCGCACTGGCTGGCGACGTTGACGAACAACACCGCCTTGCCCTCAAACGACTTCAGTGCGACGGGCTTGCCGTCGATTGAGTTCATCGTAATGTCGAAAATGCTCATGGCGAATAGCACCGGTATCATTATTGCTCCAGAAAAGCGCGGACCGTGGCGGTCAGGCGCGCGGATTCGCAACTGATGGCCATGTGCCCGCAGTTGCCGTTAAGGTTGAGGGTGGCGAAGCCGCCCAAATTCGCGAAATCGATCGACGTCTTCGGATTCACCATGTGATCCTGTGCGGCGTACACGATCAACATCTTCGCCCGCACCTTGGCGACCGACTCGTGCAAGTTCAGATTCTGCGACATCATCGCGCGCAATTGCGCCGCACGGTCCAGCGGGTCATTACCCGGGTTCGAGAGCGACTGTTTCAGCTTCGCCCATTCCTGGGCGTTGGCCGCATCGTGATCCGGCGTGCGCAGTGCGAACTGGTGCATCGCGTTGACCGCGGGCATCACAGCGCGCGGGTCGAGTTTGTTCGCGACGGCCGTTTCGATCGCACTCAACTGCGCCTGCCACAACAGCAGATCCGGCGTCGACAACTTCGGCGAACCAATGATTGGCACGATGCGCTCGGCAAATCCCGGGTACGCCACCGCCCAGTCGAAACTCTGCATGCCGCCCATGGAGATTCCGATGACACCGTGCAACCGGGCGATTCCGAAATGTTCGATCAACAAGCGATGTTGCGATTGAACCATGTCCCGAATCGTCAACTTCTCGACGCGCGTCGACACGCCATTCGATAGCGCATCGACAAGAATCACGAAGAAGCGATCGGGATCGAGAATCTTGTCCTTGCCGACGAACTGTTGAAGGTTTTCGCTCTTGCCGCCGAACCACGTTGGAAACAACACGGCGTTCGACTTCGCCGCGTTCAGCGTTCCGTAGGTCCGGTATCCGATGCGGACGTTGAGCGCCGATTCGCCCGACTCCGGCTTGAAGTCCTTCAGCTCGGCGAAGCGCAGTTCCTGCGCTGCGAGAGTGGCGGTGAGAAGAAAGATCAGTTTCATGCGCTAGATACTATGATGCTACGAGTTCTGTTTGCCGTCGTCTTAATCTGCGCACTTCTTTCAGTGGGCATCGGATACCTCGGCACCAACGTCATGCCGCCGAGCGAGCGATCCAAGGCGCCCGAGCGCAACGCCGAAATCGTCAGCGCCTCGTGGCCCTCGCTCGTGGTGAAGAGCGGGCCGCGGGAATGGAAGCTCAACTACTGGCCGCCCTATCCCAGCTTCGCAGCCGGCGAGCGAATTCAAATCGCGGTGGACAGGGACAATGAGAATCGAGCCTTTCTGCCGAGTGTAGGCGACATGCCGCTTCGCTATCTCGGCCTCGGAGGAATCGCAGCCGTGCTGTCGATCATCACACTGGCCTTGCTGTCGCAGGTCAAGGTTTACGTGCCGCCAAACGAGATGCCGGTGTTTCCCGTGACGCTTCATCATCCCCGAGGAAAGGGGATCGCACTGATTCTCTTCGGCATCGGATTTTTCGTCTGGGTCATCGCCACCCGGATCACGATCGACGGCACGGGGACTTGGCTCCTGCTGTTATGGGATATCTGTGCCGTCGCCTTCGGGACCTTCCTCATTTTCGCCGGTTCCCACATGATAATAGGCAGCACGGTTGTTACCGAAAAAGGAATCGTCGAGTCGAGCCGCCTCGCTACGCGAAGCGTCGAATTCGATCATGTGCAGTCGATCGCCAAGCGACCCATCTATGACCAGCAAACTCACTCACGCACGAACCACCGGCCGATCATCGGCTGGATGCTGGTCTTCAAAGACGCCAGCGGCATCGACCTGCACTCCATGAGCGACGACTTGCATACCCGCCGCGACTACCTGCGCGTCGTCAACTATCTCTTCCAGCGGTTCCCGGTCGAGACCGAACTTTGATGCCGCCGCGTCCGGCGGCCATCAAGTCTGGGCCAAAAACAACAAGGGCCAGCATCGCAGCTGGCCCCTGTTTAGAAATCAATCTTTAGACTATTCGCTGAGCTGCCAGTTCGCCACGAACGCGCTCGACTTGTTCGGGCTCGACCAGGTCGTCCCCAGTTCCTTGCCCTTGAAGTGATGATCCATCGCAAACGCCGGCATCGCATGTTGCACTTCCGTCAACGGTTGATACCACACGTCTTCGTGCGAGCAGACATGATCGGTCGCCTTCATCGCGCGGGTCTGAATCGCGGCCAGATCGCCGGCGCGCAACGTCGCCTTCGCCGTGTGAACATTCTCGTTTTCAACCGTCAGCGAGATCGGACGATACATGATCGTCACGACATCCGACAACAGGTCCTTGCTCATCCGCTTGGCGAATGAAGCCAGCGCCAACCGCTGTTCGGGCGACGCCTTCTCATCGACAATCAACACCGACTTGACAGGATACGCCGTGTGATGCACGTCGCCGAGAGTCGCCGACGCCTTCACAACGCCGACAACGCCAAGCCCGTCGAGCTTAACGCCGTCCCACGAACCTTCCGAAATTTTCCAGCCCATGACGGCCAGGTTGCCCGAGTTTTCGACCTCGGAGTTAGCGAAACACGGCCCGACGAACACGTCGGCGGTGCGAGCTTCGACATACGTTCCACGAAGTTGTTTTTGCGGCAGGCCTCCGGCCAGCAACAAGGAACCAGACAGTAGTGCGAACAGGCAAGATTTCATTTGGCTCTCCTGAATAAATCTTACTACAAGGGCTTATAGCACTTGCGGGTCTCGTTACACTCGTACTCGTCCACCAACTGGCTGTCGGGGCCGATACACTTTTGCGTGGTCAAGCACCAAAAGGCGCGGTCGTTGCCATGTGGGACTTTCGGGTCCCACATGGCGTCGATAAACATGCCCTTCCACTGGAGCAATTGACAGCGGTCGTCGTCGATCCTGGTTAGACCGGCTCGTTCCATACCGCTATGCCTTCACTCCCGCGGCTTGCAGCAACGCGCGCTTCACGGCAACCTTCGTCAGCTTCACCTTGTAGGCGTTTTGGCTGAGCGGGGTCGCATTGGCGACGGCTGCTTCGCCGGCCGCTTCCGCGGTCTCGGCGGTGATGGTCTTGCCGACCAGCATCTTCTCGGCCTGCGATGGGCGCCAGATTGTGGGCGCAACGTGGCCAAGCGCAATGCTGGCGCTGTTGACCGTCGAACCGCTCAAGCGCAGTGCAACCGATGCCGCCGTCAGAGGCCAGTCGAGGAGTTCCCGTTCGCGGATCTCGTAAGTGGCGTTCTTGGTCGTCGGCGCCGGAATGAGAATCTCCGTGACGATCTCGTTCGGCTTCAGGTCGATCTCGCGCTGACCGTCTCCCGACGGCGAGACGAAGAACTTCTCGACAAGCACGCTACGGTTGCCGCTCGCGCTCGCGATCGTGACCGATGCGCCCAACGCAACCAGCGCCGGACCCAGCGTCGACGCACTGACGAAGTACGCCGGACCGCTCGAGAAAATGGCGTGATACTTGTTTTCGCCATTCGGAACGAGCATCTCACCGTTCGGTCCTTTCGCCAGTAGGCCGAAACCGCGGCGATAATACCAGCAGCGCGGCCGCTGGCAAAGGTCGCCCGCGACCGTGCCCATGTTTCGAATTTGCGGGCTGGCCACGCCCAGCGCCGCCTGCGTCAACGACGGGAACGACGCGCGGATCACGGCGTTGGATGCCAGATCGTCAAGCGTAACCGTCGCACCGATGCGGACGTTGCCGCCTTTGCGAGCGATGCCGCCCAGTTCCTTGATGCCCTTGATATTCACGACGCGCTTCGGCGACGTGATGTAGTCTTTCATCAGGCTCAGGATATCGGTGCCGCCCGCCAGAATTTCGGCGTCGGACCAGTTGCCGCCGAGGAGGCCAAAGGCGTCCTTCAGTGTGGTTGGATTTCCGTATTCGAACGCTTGCATATTATGCGTACCTCCGGTTGCCGATGGCGTTGAGCACCTTATCGGGCGTCGCGGGGGCAAGGGGCACGCGCACGCCGAGGGCGTTGTGAATTGCATTTGCGATGGCCGCGCCGCCGCCGATCGCGCACGGCTCACCGAGACCGATGATGCCGCGGGCGTCGTGCTCCGGCGTAATGTCCATCTGGACTTCGATCTCACCGATGTCCGGCAGACCGGCGAGCTTGTAGAACTCCATGTCGGGGTTCAGAACACGGCCGGTGACCGCATCCATCACGCGTTCTTCAAACAGCGCGCTGCAGATGCTCATGATGCAAGCGCCATAGACCTGGCTCTCGGCCGTCTTGGGATTGACGACCAGCCCGCAGTCTTGCACCGCGACGAGCTTACGCATCTTAACGCGTCCCGTCTCGGTGTCGACTTCCACTTCGGCCATCTGCACACCGGACGCGCCAAGCGTGTTCAGACCTTCGCGAGGCGCCTGCGCCGGAACGTTTTCGCCCATCTCTTCGATCGACTGCGGACCCATCTTCTGG
>VFZQ01000119.1 GCA_016871135.1 Acidobacteriota bacterium
CGTCCAAGCCGCGCAGAACACGCTGATCGAATCGATGAGCTACTTCTCTTATCCGGCCGCATTCACGATGGGCAACGTCGGGCGCAATACCTTCGATCGCCAGCGTTTCATCGACACGCAGTTCTCGGCTTCGAAGGAGTGGAAGGTGAAGGAGCGCTACACGACCGAGTTCCGCTTCGACTTCCAGAACCCACTCAAATGGTTCAATCTATCCGCGCCAAATACAACCGTCAATTTCACCAACCCGGCGGCATTCGGAAAGGTCTCGACATCGACATCCGACGAAGGCACAACGGCGAACGCCGGCGGGCAGGGACTCATGAACATCACGATCACCTTCCGGTTCTAACCCACGGGCTAGCAGGTCACGCAGATTCCGTTGGCTTCGTGCGGAGCAAGAGTCGGCGTGCCGTCGTGGCGAGAGCCCGGAGCGAATTGCGCCGAGTACAATGCAATGTACGCCCATGACGAAAGAAGAAATCATCCTCGCGCAACAGCAGTGCCTTTTCCCCTGCGTGTTTCACTACTACGGCGAGCCGCTTGTGCTCGTGCGCGCCAAGGATCAGTATGTCTGGGACGCGGATGGCAACGAGTATCTCGATTTCTTCGGCGGCATTCTGACGGTCTCGGTCGGCCACTGCAATGATCGCGTCAACGCCGCCGTGCACAAGCAACTCGACACGCTGCAGCACGTATCGACGGTATTTGCGACCGAGCCGCAGGCCGCGCTCGCACGGACGATCTCGTCGATCGCGCCCGGTCCCGGCTGGAAGTCGTTCTTTACCAATAGCGGCACGGAAGCCAATGAAACCGCGGTGATGGCCGCGCGGTGTTATACGGGATCGGATGAGATGATTGCCTTGCGGTGCTCGTATCACGGGCGGTCGGCGCTAACCATGGCGGGCACCGGAAATGCGACGTGGCGTATCGGACCCGCGCTGCAAGCGGGTTTTGTGCACGCGCACAACGCCTACTGTTATCGTTGCCCCTTCGGGCTAACGTATCCGAACTGCGAGTTGCGCTGTGCCACCGATCTGGACGAACTGATTCGGACGTCGACCAACGGACGCATCGCGGGACTAATCGCCGAGCCCATTCAAGGCGTCGGCGGCTTCATCACGCCGCCGCGCGAGTACTTCGGAATTGTTGCGGAGATCGTGAGAAAGTACGGCGGTGTCGTTATCTCTGACGAAGTGCAGACGGCGTGGGGACGCACCGGCGACCACATGTGGGGCATGGACCAGTACGGCGTTGTTCCCGACGTGATCACCTCCGCGAAAGGGCTCGCTAACGGACTGCCGATCGGGTTAACGTCGGCTCGCGCCGAGATCGCCGATTCGATCAAGAAGCTGAGCATCTCGACGTTCGGTGGCGGGCCGATCGCCACCACGGCGGCGAAGGCCGTTCTCGATTTGATCGTCGAAGAGAAGCTGTCGTCGAATGCGGCGGTGATGGGGGCGTATCTGCGCGAAGGCTTATTGGCGCTGCAGGAGAAACACGAATTGATCGGCGATGTACGAGGCATGGGCCTGATGCAGGCCGTCGAACTCGTGCGCGACCGCAAGACGAAAGAACCGGCGACGGCCGAAACGGTGCGCGTAATGGAGGCCGCCCGCGATCAACGGTTGCTGATCGGCCGAGGCGGTTTGTCCGGCAACTGTCTGCGGATCTCTCCGCCGCTGAATATCATGCGGAGCGACGTCGATTCGTTTCTTGGCCGATTAGACCGATCCCTGACGGCAGCAGCCTTGAGCTAAATCACGGCGGGCTGCTGCTGCGTCATGCAATGCAGCGTGCCGAGGCCCAGCACGAGGTCCGAGCAGTCGATGCCGCGTATTTCGCGGTCTTTGAACAGCCGTGCGAGCGTGTTCAATGCGACGCGGTCGTTCGGATCGTTAAAGGTCGGCACCAGGACTTGATGATTGGCGATGTAAAAGTTCGCGTAGCTCGCGGGCAGCAACTGGCCGGCGTAATAAACCGGCCGGGGCATCGGAAGAAACGTAACTTCGAGGTCCTTGTACCTTTTCAATATCGCGGCGTTCGGATCCTTGCGCGGATGTTCGCTCGCAAGTACGACGCTCTTCGTAGATGTGAATCGCGCGAGATCGTCGACATGCCCGTGTGTGTCGTCGCCTTCGATTCCGTTCAACAGCCAGATTACGCGATCGAGTCCAAAGTACTCGCTCAACACTGCTTCAATCTCCTCGCGAGTCAAATGCGGATTGCGAGCCTGAATCGGACTCAAAAGGCATTCTTCGGTTGTGAGTAAACTGCCCGCGCCGTTCACGTCGATTGATCCGCCTTCAAGAACGACGCGTTTTCCCTTCGCCATAGGAATCACACGCTTGCACTTTAGCGCTTTGGCGATCTGGGCCGGGAGCTTGTCGTCGCGTTGCCAGTTTGGATATTTTGCCCAACCGTTAAAGTGCCAGTCGGTGGCGACAAGCGCGCCGGAACCGGTCTCGAGTGTGAAGATCGGCGCTGTGTCACGAACCCAACTTCGGTCTGTGGAAAACTCATGGAAGTCTAGGTTTTTCCACAGGGCTCCTTCGCGCTTCGCGAGGCGCAAAATCAATTTTCGGCTGGCTTCGTTTGGACAAACGATGTGGACGATTTCGTGCTGCGAAAACGCCGCGATGATCTTTGCGTAGACGAACGGGATCGGCGCGAACTTGCCGGGCCAATCCGATCTCTCATGCGGCCACGCGAGCCACGTTCCTTCGTGCGGTTCCCACTCGGCGGGCATCCGCCACTTTGCTACGCTCGCCATCGCTTCGTCAGATCTCCATAGTGATCGATGCGCCGGTCGCGGAAAAACGGCCAATTGCGCCGGGTTTCGTCGATCAGTTTTGGATCGCACTCCTGAACCAATATCTCTTCGCGATCATGCGACGCCCGTTGCAGCACGCGACCGAACGGATCACTAATGAACGAGTTACCGAAGAACTCGATGCCCGCGTCGTTCGGGCCTTTCTCGAAACCGATGCGATTCACCGCGCCGACATAAACCCCGTTGGCGATCGCGTGGCTGCGCTGAATCGTCATCCACGCATCGAGCTGCGAGGGGCCGTATTCTTCTTTTTCGGCCGGATGCCAACCGATCGCGGTCGGATAAAACAAGATGTTCGCGCCGTCCATGGCCGTCAATCGCGCACCTTCGGGATACCACTGATCCCAACAAACCAACACGCCGATGCGGCCGAACTTCGTATCCCAGGCGCGGAAGCCGAGATCGCCTGGCGTGAAATAAAACTTTTCGAAATACAGCGGATCGTCGGGAATATGCATCTTGCGAAAGATGCCGAGCATCTCGCCGCCGGCGTCGAGGATCGAAGCGGTGTTGTGATACAGGCCCTCGGCGCGCTTCTCAAACAGCGACGCGACGATGACGACATCGTGTTCTTTCGCCAACTTCGCCATCACCTCGGTCGACGGCCCAGGAATCGGCTCGGCCAAATCGAACAACCGCGCGTCTTCCTCGCGGCAAAAATACTGTGAGCGAAACAGCTCCTGCAAACACACGATCTGCGCGCCCGCGCGCGCAGCGTCGCGGACCTTCTCCGCGGCTTTTTCGAGGTTCTCCGCCGGGTCAGCCGAACACGACATCTGCACTAGGCCGACGCGGAAAGGCCTCTGCGAAACATACGCCATAGTAAGATTCTCTCATGGTCTCTCGAGTCGGCCTTTTCCTTTTCATCGGTGTTCTTAGCGCGGCGGTTCCTACCCCCACCGAGCACTTCGGTTATCGTCCCGGAACCGATTACAAACTCGCCGACTACACCGAAATCATCGGCTACTACCAGAAGCTCGAGAAGGCGTCGGCGCGCATCAAGCTGATGCAGTATGGCAAGTCCTCGATGGGCAAGCCGATGTATGTGTCCATCATCAGTTCCGAAGACACCATCCGCAATCTCGACAAATACAAAGAGATGAACAGGCGCATGGCGCTGGGCCTCGCGTCGAAGGAAGAAGCCGCGCGCATTGCGCGCGAGGGCAAGGTCTTCGTGTGGATCGACGCGGGCATCCACTCCTCGGAAGCGGCGTGTCCGCAGGGATCGCCGGAACTCGCCTACGCAATCGTCGCCGGCGAGTCCGATGAAGTGAAGCGCATCCGCGAGCGGGTGATCCTCGTGCATGTACCGGTTATCAATCCCGATGGCCAGGACATGATCGCGCACTGGTATCGCAAGAATCTCGGTACGCCGCACGTCGAAGCCTCATTGCCCCAGCTTTATCAGAAATACTCCGGGCACGACAACAACCGCGATTGGTTCATGTTCAACCTCGAAGAGACGCGCCACACCGGCCGGCTGCTGTTTCAAGAGTGGTTTCCGCAAATCATGTACAACCAGCACCAGGCGCCCGCATTTCCCGCGCGCATGTTCGTGCCGCCGTATGCCGAGCCGCTGAACCCCGCAATTCCGCAATCGGTGATGGAGGGCATCAACATGATCGGTTCGGCAATGCGCGAACGGTTGGCGCGCGAGGGGAAGACCGGCGTTCTGAGTTATCACGGCTTCGACGGCTGGTGGAACGGCGGCTTGCGCAGCGCGCCCGCGTTTCACAACATGCACGGCATCCTGACCGAGACCGCGATGCAGCCGTACGCGCAGCCGCGCGAATACAAGATCTCCGATTTTCCGGACCGATTCGCCAACGGCATCCCGACGAAGACGCCGACGATTTTCTACTCGCCGTGGCTCGGCGGCAAATGGACCGCGCGCGACGCGATCGACTACATGCAAACGGCCGACATGGCGATCTTAAATCTCGCCGCGTCGATGCAGGAACACTGGATTTACAAAGCATGGGATCTCGCGACGCAGAACATCGAAAAAGGAAAGATGGCCGCGCCGTTCGCGTATGTCGTGTCGCCTGATCAGTGGGATCGATGGTCGGCGAACGAGATGCTGCGGCGGCTGCAACTCGGCGGACTTGATGTCGAACAGGCGAAGACCGAGATTCGTATTGGCGACAAGGTTTATCCCGCTGGCTCATACGTAATTCGGGCCGCGCAGGCGTTCCGTTCGTACCTGGTCGATCTGATGGATCCGCAACATTATCCGGAGTTGCGCAGCGGAACGACCGGTCCGACCAAACGTCCGTACGACGTCGCCGGCTGGACGCTTCCGATGCAGATGGGAGTGCGAGTCGACCGCATCAACGATCGATTCGACACATCATCGCTCGCTGCCGTGAAGGAGGTTCCGAAAGCGGAACTCCGACTCGATTCGCGCGAGAACGGCGCGTATTTGAAGCTCGCGCAGATGCTCGCTGCGGGCCAATCGGCGGGTTGGACCTCCGACGGCAAGCTCGTCGAAAGCGGTTACGCGTGGGAGCTTCGAAAGCCGCGCCTGGCTCTCTACAAGCCGTTCACCGCCAACATGGACACGGGTTGGACCGAGTGGCTGCTCGATACGTTCAAGATCTCGTATACAACCCTCGACAACGCCGCGGTACAGTCGGGTCAGTTGCGCGGGAAATTCGACACGATTCTGTTCGCGCAGCAGAGCGTCGATTCGATCATGCACGGTCTTCGCGATAACGGCGGCGGCGACGAAGGCGACATGAACAATCCGAATCGCGGTGCGCCGCGGCCGCGGCCGGAACACGTCGGCGGCATCGGTGCGCAGGGCGTGGCGGCGATCGAAGCGTTCGTCCGCGAAGGCGGCACGCTGCTTACGTTATCGAGCGCCTCGGAGTTGCCAATGCAATTCCTGCCGCTTGCCGCGCGAACGTCGGCGCGCAGTTCGGAGACGGGGTTTTATTCGCCCGGTTCGTTGCTCCGCGCCACCGTCGATACGACGAGCCCGATCGCGTTCGGCATGCAGAAGGACGCGATTGTGTTTTCGCAATCGGGACCGATCATGGACACCACGGGGCCGTCGGCGCGGTCGATTGTGAACTTCGCGCGTCGCGATTTGCTGGCTTCTGGATGGGTGAGCGGCGAGCGCGCCGTGCTTGGCAAGAGCGTGCTGGTCGAGGCGTTCCTCGGCAAGGGCCGCGTGGTGATGTACGGTTTCCGCGTGCAACATCGCGGGCAGCCGTTCGGCACGTTCAAGCTGTTGCTCAACGCGATTTATCTTGGCTCGGCGCGGCGCCAGTAGCGGAACACCGTCGCCAAAATCACCCAGCCGGCGCGCAGTGACGCGCGCAGATTGCCAGAGACTTTGTTCTCGCCGGCGATGCGTTTGCGATAGCGAGTCGGCACTTCGAGAACACGCAGGCCATGTTGCAGCGCTTTGATCTGCATCTCGATGGTCCACCCGTAGTTGCGGTCTTGCATTCGCAGCGCGTCCAGCGCGTCTCGGCGGATCGCGCGGAACGGTCCGAGGTCTTCGTAGCGGTGGCCCCAGATCAATCGCATCAAGAAGCATGCGAGCTTGTTTCCGAATTCCTGATGCGGCAGTAGCGCGCCCTTTTCGCCGATGCGCCGGCCCAGTACAAGATCGCGCTCGCCGCACGCGATCGGATCGATCAGCAGCGAAAGTTCCGACGGATCTTCGGAAAGGTCCGCCTGCATCCAAACGACGATTTCGATCTCCGCCGGCAGCGCCGAGATGGCCTTTAGCGAGACTGCGCCGTAACCGCGCACCGGTTCCGACACGACAACGGCGCCGCGCTCGCGCGCCACTTGCGCCGTCGCGTCGGTCGAACCGTTGTCGGCGACGATGATGGTATGAAACAAATCTCGAGGTAACGCGTCTAAGAGGGAAGGCAAACATGCCTCTTCGTTCAGTGCCGGAATGATGAGCCCCACCGATTTGCCGTTCATTTCACGTTACAATTCAGCGTAGTAGATCCGTGACACCAGAAGAACAACCCAAGCCCACCGAGACCAAGCATTTGCTGCTTGGCGCGGCGTATTGGCTGCGCGACTTGATGCTGGCCGTTGTGATCGCGGTGGTTATCATTCTGTTCTTGTATCAGCCGGTGAAGGTGGAAGGCACCAGTATGATGCCGGCGCTTGAGGACCAGGAACGCATCTTCATCAACAAGTTCGTTTATCGTTTCGGGCTCGGGTCGATCGAGCGCGGCGACACGGTCGTGTTCTGGTTTCCGCGCGACCCGTCGAAGTCTTACATCAAGCGCGTGATCGGACTGCCAGGCGATATGGTTGAGGTCGTCGATGGCGGCGTAAGAGTGAACGGCAACCCGATTAATGAGCCCTACGTTCCCGAGGAGTTCCGCGACCATATGACGGTGGGGCGCGTCACCGTGCCCGACGATCAGTTCTATGTGATGGGCGATCATCGCACCGCGTCGCACGATTCGCGCGGCTGGGGCCCGGTGCCCCGCAAGTACATTTATGGGAAGGCGGTCTTTGTGTACTGGCCGCTGGACAAACTAGGTGTCGTCCGATAGCGAGGTTCGCTGGGGACTCCTTCAGCGCGTAGCGTTTCGATTCGCGTTTCTCCATTTCGGCCTGTACTGCGTAAGCACCCAAATCCTGTCCGGAATGATCCCGTTTGTTGGCGGGTATTTCTATCGCTTGAGCACGCTTCCGCCGATCGTCGCGCTGGTGGAGTGGGCGGGCGTCCATGTGTTCGGATACACGAAGGCACTGGTCTATCGGGGCAGCGGCAGTGGCGACAAGGCGTACGACTGGATCTGGCTGTTCTGCATCGTGTGTTTCTCCAGTGCAGGAACGATCGCTTGGTCGGTGCTTGATAGGAAACGGCCGAATTATGGGGCACTCCACAGCTGGTTTCACCTCTTCCTCCGCTTTGCGGTCGGAACACAAATGATCAGCTATGGCTTCGCGAAAGTCGTGCCACTGCAGATGTCATTTCCGAGTTTGACGCGCCTGGTCCAACCGTACGGGACGTTTTCGCCGATGGGTGTGTTGTGGTCCTCGGTCGGCGCATCGCCGGCGTATGAGACTTTCGTTGGGTCCGTGGAGTTGATTGGCGGCATCTTGCTGTTGATTCCGCGAACGTCTTTACTTGGCGCACTCGTATGTCTGGCGGCGGTCTCGGAGGTCTTCGTTCTGAACATGACCTACGATGTGCCTGTAAAGCTGCTCTCTTTTCACTTGTTGTTGATGTCGGTCTTTCTTCTGCTGCCGGAGTTGAAACGGCTTGTCGAAGCCGTGCTGACGCCGCGAGCGGGCCGGTGGGCCACGATTGCGCAGATAGCGGTGCTCGTCAGTGTTGTAGGCATTCAAGGCTTCGGCGCTCGGTCAGGCTGGTTTCAATACGGCGGCGGCGCGCCAAAGTCGGCGCTGTATGGGATTTGGAACATCGAGACCTTTACCGTCAACGGCGAAGTAAGGCCTCCGCTGCTTACCGACAACGACCGTTATCGCCGTCTGATCTTCGATCGTCCGAATGGGTTCGCCTTTCAGCGCATGGACGACACCATCGGCGGCCATCCGTCAACATTCGATGCCACGGCCGGCACGATTGCGATCAACAAATCAAAGTCCGTGTTGCGTTACAAACGCGAAGGTGACGATCGCTTGATCATCGACGGCGAGATCGACGGCCGCGCGCTTCATCTGGAATGCAAATTGCAGGACCGCTCCAAGTTTAATCTCGTCAACCGCGGCTTTAACTGGGTGCAGGACTACCCGTTCAATCGCTGAAGCCGAACAGGCGCTTCGACTTGATCATCGCCGCGATCTCGGGCGGCACCATCGTCTCCCACGACGCGTCCCCGTTCTTGATGCGCTGCAACACTTCGCGCGAAAAGATCGGCAGCAGCGATGCGTCGTAGCCTTCGATGGGCTTGATGCGCCCGCGCTCTTCAAGGTGTTCGAAGATGTTGCGCTCCTCGTCGGGAATGGCGACGGTCTTGGCGGTATGGATCGTCCCCGTCTCGGGATCCTGGTACGGATAGACGTAGATCCGCATCTTCTTGGTGAACAGCTTACCGAACGCTTCGAGGATGCCGCCTTCGAGAGCGCTGTAGTATTCCTCTTTGAAGAGATCGAGTAGGCTCGGCACGCCCATCGTCACGGCGATCGGTTCTTGCGTGTAGCGCGCCAGATAGCCGGCCAGCCGGTAGTATTCAAAGTAGTCCGAGATGAGTACGGTCTTGCCCGCGGCGCTGAGGAGATCGGCGCGCGCGAGGAAGTCGGTGAGGTCGAGTTCGCCATCGGCAAGCAAAGGCCGCAGGTTGATCTCCATCAGTTCGACGATCTGATTCGGCTCGACGGAGAGATCGGCGGCGAACCGTTTCATGGCGCAGTCGATGATATCGATGTTGACCTTGGTGACCGGGCGAAAGCTGCCGCGTTCGACGAGCACCGGCTTTTTGCGAAGGATTTCCGAGGGCTGCAAAACATCGCCAGAAGGCCCGAACATCGCGGCGCCGGTGAGGCCAAGCTGCACGAGCTTCAAACTCACGGCGCGGTTGTCGACATGCTTGTAGGCGTCGCCGGAAAATTCGACCATGTCGATCTCGACGCGCTCGGTGTTGAGATTGTCGAGCAGCGACTTGAGTAGTTCATGCGGCTTGTCGCGCAGATAAAACGCGGCGTACAGCAGATTCACGCCGACGATGCCGAGTGCGTCCTGCTGCAGCGTGTTCTGGTTGTCGAGCATGCGGACGTGAATGATGATCTGGCTGACGGCGTCGTTCGGATTGACTTGGAACTTCACACCCATCCAGCCGTGGCATTCGTTGGTGCCGCGGAAGTTCCGCGCCGAGACGGTATCGGCGAAGGTGAAGAACGCGGTCTTATCGCCCCGCGCGGCGGCGAGCGTTCGCAGGTTCGTCTCGTGTTCGCAGTCGAGCATCGCCTGCAAGCGTTCGCGCGAAACGTAGCGCTTGCTGGGGCCGTAAATCGCATCGCTGACGGCCATGTCGTAGGCCGAGGTCGACTTGGCGATCGTGCCCGCCGCGCCGCCGACTTGGAAGAACCAGCGAGCGACTTCCTGGCCCGCGCCGATCTCGGCGAACGAGCCGTAGCGCAGGGGGTCGAGATTGATCTTGAGCGCTTTGCGGCTGGTGGTGAGGACGGGCGCGGTGTCTTGCTCGGTCATTTGTCTTAACTATAAACCGGCGGCGTCCGCTGGATTACCCTCAGGCATGGCGCAAGTCATCGACGTTACGGTAAAGACGGTGTTCCTGCACCCGGGCGACGGCATCATTCGCCGCCGGCTCTTTCGCGGTCAGGTCGAGGAGTACCTGTCGGTCGAACAACCGCAGGTTTCCAACAAACGCGCCGATATGGTTGCGCGCAATAGCGACGGAGAGATTCATCACGTTGAGTTCCAGGCTTCGAACGAAGCGGGCTTCGGTTTGAGAATGCTCGGCTACTACTACTATTTCCTCTGCACGCAGGAAACGCATGTGGCCCAAA
>VFZQ01000120.1 GCA_016871135.1 Acidobacteriota bacterium
CAACCCGCAAGCTGCAAAACGCAGAATCCAGCGTCTTCAGAAGGAATTTCGCGCCCTCGGCTACTTGGTTGACCTGACTCCTATTACTACTGCTCCCGAGGCATCTCGTGCATGACTTTCAACGGAGCGCAGGAACAAGCGCGAAAAATCGGCGTTAAGTTGGTGTTCCCTATCTTCTTCCTCATCTTCCCGGCGATCTTGCTGGTGACTCTTGGTCCCGCCGTCATTCTCGTCTTCCAGGCGCTGAATAAGATGTTGGCGAACTAGTTAATTCAATAGTGGTACGGCGCCATCCGTAGCATCCACGCCCGCCGGCGTTCGCGCCACTTTGGACCCAGTGTATACTCCTCCGACGCGCCGCCTGCAAACACCCACGCCGCTGTATCGCAGAACGCCTCGCACGTATACTCGTCGAATCGCGCAGGTAGCTCCGCTTTTCGCCACGCGCTTGACCATCCCAGTTCTCCGCGCGCATTGGCCGCCAACTCCGCACGCAGCAGATCCTTCCACGCCGCCCGTTTCGGATTCCCCAGCCGCACCCATACGAAATGAAACATCTCATGTGTCAGGATCCGGCGGTATTCCGCGGCGCGCTGCTTGAGTGACGGATGCAGGTGAATCACCCGCCGCCGGATGTCGGCGCCCGCCACCGCGTCGCGCGCGCCGTCGCGCAGTCCCGCCGACCATTGGATCGAAACCGCCCGGCCCGCCGGCGTCAACACATCCGCTAAGAAATCACTTCGCAATCGGCAACGGTCCAAAAGCGGGCGCGCCCATGTCGAGTTCATCGTTCAAGTTGACGTACGGATCGCGCCCCGCGCCATACCGTACCGTTGCCCCTTCGGGCAGTTTCCCTCCGAAATGCAACAGCACGGAGTTGCCATCGCGCGGATCGATTTGCGCCTTGTATACCGCCGGAACCATCGCGCCGTCCGGTCCGTGAATCGAAAAGCCGGCCAGCCGCCCTGTTGTTACCAGCTTACCGTTTACCTCAGCGAAAAGAATCCGCACCGTCTGCCCCTCGAGGGTTGCATTCACCGGGCGCGGGCCCCGCCGGTACGGTTTGAACTTTTCGATCTCCGGATGCAAATCGTGCATGACCAAGTCGCTCATTCGGCGCGCGAGCCGCTTCAGATCCGGCGTCGAGATGTGAATGATATCGTCGATGCTCAAGTCGACCGCCGAAACCATTCCCACTTTCGGAATCCGCGACTCGGCCTTTCGCTGCTCATCCTGCACCGCATTCCATTCGTTGGGATTTGTGAAGGCCACATGCCGGCCGATCTGCACGTAGTAGAACGGCAGATCCGGCTGCGCGAAGTCCGCGCGAAACGCCTCGATCAGTTTTTGAAACTTTTCCGCGAACAATGGCGCCGCTTTCGGCGATGCGTCCGATTCGCCTTGATACCAAAGCACGCCGCGGACCTTCGATCCCACGGCCATGAATCTTCGATATGTCGCGCCGTATAGAGAATCGCCCTGCTTGTCGCGCATCGTGGGACTCCATTGTTCCATCGACGTGCCGCCATGCGCGCACGGAATGAGCCCGACCGGCACGCCCGTGCGCCGCAGCATTTCCTTGGCGAACGGAAGCCCGAGTCCCGCGCCCTTCTTGCGGTTCGCGACGAATTGTTCCAACTCCTGGCCTTCCATTTTCTTCGCGACGCCTTCCTTGTTCTTCCGCCAGTGCACGGCGTCCGCGGCGTTGACCAGTTGATGTAGCGGCTCGTTGGCGACAACCCATCGATCACTTTGATCGAATGAACGGACGCGCGGGTCGGACGGCTCTACATCCATCAGATCGCCGACGCCTTCCATGTTGCTCTGCCCGGCCAGAATCCAAAGATCGCCGATAAAGAAGTCTTTTACGGAATCGATGCTTGTCGATCCCGCCACGCGAACCTCGACCGAATACGGTCCTCCCTGCGGAACGTCCTTCAGGTCGCCGGCCCATCCAAAGGAAGGCTTCACGCGCTCCAGCGCGCGCCAGTCGAAACCCGCCAACGGCTGACCACCCTCGCCGATAATTCGCGCTTCGACGAACTTATTCGCCGAAGACCTCGGCGCGGTGCCCGCTAGCCGGAGGTCGGCGCGCCCATCCGCATTCCGCTGCAGCACGGAGCCCGCCGACGGGCCCATATTGATCCGCAGATCCTGTGCGCATGCCAGTGAAGAAATGAAACCTAATAACACTACCGTCCAAGTCGACATGTTCAAAATAGTATCATCGCCAAGACACTATGGAACGACGCACCTTTCTCACCGGGCTGATCGCCGCCGGCGTGGCGCAGGCAAAAATGACCGGGCCGATCCCGATGGGCCTCAATACTTACTGCCTGCGCTCGCTTCGCTGGAACGACGCGCAACACCTCGACTACTGCGCTTCGCAAAAACTCGACGCGATCTTTTTGCAAGACTCGCTCGATCCGAAAAAGGACGTTCCCACGCACTGGAAGTGGGTGCGCGATCGTGCGAAGGAACTCGGGCTGCATTTGCAAACCGGTGGCTCGGGCGTGATGCCGCGTTCGCCCGAGGAGTTCGAAAACTCGGTGAGGACGATGCGCCGCAACATCGAGCGCGCGGCGGCGATGGGTTCGCCGTTGATGCGCGTCGTGCTTGCGTCGGAGCGCGCGAGCTTTCCACCCGGGCCGGTCGAACAGCACATGGAGACTGCCGTCAAGCTCTTCCGCGCCGTGCGTACACAAGCCATGGACGCGAATGTGAAGATCGCCGTAGAAGTGCACAAGGATCTGCTCGCTTGGCAACACAAGACCGTGATCGAAACCGCCGGCAAGGAATTCGTCGGCACCTATCTCGACACCGGCAATCCGGTGTTCACGATGGAGGATCCGTACGAAGTCGTCGAGACGCTCGGGCCGTATGCGTTGACGCTGCATCTGCGTGACTCCGTTGTCTTCAACCACCCCGACGGCATCGCCGTGCAATGGGTGCCGCTGGGGGAGGGAACCGTCGACTTCCCGAAGATCGTCGCGCGCGCCCGTGAGATCTGCAAACCGCTTCACATCTTCATCAAGCCGATCACGGGCCGTCCGCCGCACATCCATCGCATTTACGACGACGCCTATTGGTCCACGTGGCGCGACGTGAAGGCGCGGGACTTTTCCCGATTTTTGGCGCTCGCTAAAAAGGGCCGCCCCTACGAAGGCCACGTCGTGATCGAAGATCTCTACCAGCGCCCAATCCCGCCACACTTTCTCGCGGCCGTGCAATACCAACAGCGCGAGCACATGGAACGATCAATCGCTTACGCCCGCAAAACGCTTGGCCTTGGAGTAAGAAGCTAAAATGACTCGCCGCGACGCATTCCAAACACTCTGGGCCGCGCCGTTCGCCGCCGCGCCCGCGTTGAAAGGCCTCCCGCCGCTGACGATCAAGGACGTCAAGGTCATCGCCACCAGCGGCGGCCGCGGCTATCGCTGGATCTTCATCAAGATCATTACCAGTGAGCCGGGCCTCTACGGCATCGGCTCGGCGAGTAATCACTTTCAGACGCACGCCGTCATCGCGGCCATCGAAAAACACCTCGCGCCGTACTTGATTGGCAAGAACCCCGACAAGATTGAAGACCTCTGGCAGAGCGGCCACCTGCGCACTTACTGGCGCAACGGACCCGTCAATAACAACGTGTTGAGCGGCCTCGACATGGCTCTCTGGGACATCAAGGGCAAGCGCGCCGGCATGCCCGTCTACGAACTGCTCGGGGGTAAAGTTCGCGACGCCGTGCCGTGTTACGACCACTGCGGCGGCAACTCGAACGAAGCGATCGTTGAATCCGTGCAGAAGTCGCTCGCCAATGGATTTCGCCACATTCGTATCCAATACGGCGGTTACGGTGGCGGCGGTTTCATTCCGAAGGGACAAGGCTCCCGGCCCGAGAACGGCCACGGCGGCACCGCCTTCGACGAAGAGCAGTACATCGACGCGGTGCCGAAAATGTTCGACTTCGTACGTTCCAAAGTCGGCTTCGGCCCGAAGCTATGCCACGATGTGCATTCCCACCTAAGCGGCATCAACGCCGTCGAATTCTGCCGTCGCGTGCAACAGCACCAGATGTTCTTCATTGAGGACGTGCTCTCGCCGGAGCAGCTCGATTGGTACAAACAGATCCGCCAGAGCTGCACCACGCCTCAGGCCGTCGGCGAGGTGTTTTCCCACCCGCTCGAGTTCGTTCCGCTTGTGACCCAGCGCCTGATCGATTTTGTCCGCTGCCGTGTCTCCGCCATCGGCGGCATCACGCCCGCCAAAAAGCTCGCGACGTTGTGCGAATACCATGGCGTGCGCACCGCGTTCCAAGAAGGCGGGGAGAACGATCCGATCAACCAGTTGGCGGCTTATCACGTCGACATCTCGCACCCCGCCTTCGGCATTCAGGAAGAGAACGCCTTCCCGCCGGTCGCGCAGGAGATGTTGCCCGGCTGCGCTCAGATTCGCGGCGGGTATCTCTACGGCAACGACAAGCCCGGACTCGGCATCGACATCAACGAACAACTCGCGGCCAAGCACCCGATCCAGCCGTTCACCGAAGGCGGCCACTATCGCCTCGATCGCACTCTTGACGGTGCCGTCGTCAAGCCGTAGCCGGCCGCGCGAATGCGCTAAACTCCGGTTAATCCCATGTCTCGATCTTTCGCGGCTCTCAGCACGCTTTTCGCGGCGTCCGTGCTCGCTCAACCCCAAAGTTCGATAACCGGCACCGTGCTCGACTCTTCCGGAGCGATTGTGCCGGCAACGGAAGTCGTCCTTACCGAAACGCGCACGGGTGTGGTCAGCCGGACCGTCTCCAACGATACGGGCACATTCACATTCGCAGCACTGCCGACCGGCAATTACACGCTTGAAGGCGTTCGCACGGGCTTTCAGAAGTTCGCGCTGCGCGGGATCGTTGTCGAAGTTGGCGCGAGGCTGACGCTCGATGTGAAACTCGAGGTTGGCGCCGCCGCGGAGGTGGTTGAGGTCTCCGCAGAAACGACACAGATACTCGCCGAGCGGTCGACCTCCGTCGGCGGCGTTGTGAACGCGCAGCAGGTGCTCGCGCTGCCGCTCGTGAATCGCAACGTGCTGGGGCTCGCAACGCTGCAAGCCGGTACGCTCGGCGAAAGTTTTTCCGGCACGCGGCGCGGCGCGCTCAACATTTCGCTCGACGGCATCAACGTGCAGGACAACCGAATCAACAGCGGCGTCGCCTCCACCGTCAGCATCTCGCCCGATCGCATCGAAGAGTTCCGCATTGTCACCTCGCCCGCGGATGCCGAATTCGGCAGGGGCGTCGGACAGATCCAAATCATCTCGCGGTCGGGCACGAACAAATATTCAGGTTCTCTTTTCGAGTTCCACCGCAACACCGCTTTCAACGCCAACACCTGGTTCAACAATCAACGCGGCATCGACGCGAGCGGCGAGCAAATCTCCCCGCGCAATGTTTTGCTGCGTCACAACTTTGGCGGCCGTTTCGGAGGGCCGATTCAAAAGAACAAGACCTTCTTCCACTTCAACTATGAGAAGCTCATCCAGCGCACCAAAAACGCCCTGACGAGTACCGTGCTTACCGAACAGGCGCGTGCGGGCCGCTTCCGCTACTTCAGCGGCGTCCGCAACGGCAACGCCGACGCCGCCGCGCCGACTGTGAATCTCGACGGCTCGCCGCGCCAACCCGGGAACGCCGCGCTGCAAACCGTCAACCTTTTCCAAATCGATCCGCAATTCCGGGGCCGCGCCGATTCCACCGGTCACATCGCGAAGTTCATGACCGCCGTGCCGCTGCCCAACAACTTCCGCTTCGGCGACGGGCTCAACACAGCCGGATATTCATGGAGCCGCCGTGTCGCCGATGATTTCGATCAGTGGGTGCTCAAGATCGATCACAACTGGAATGCCAGCCAACGGACGTCCGTCTCCTACTCCCGCGAGAAAACCGATATCGAAAACGGCTTTATGGCGCAACCCTTTCCAACCGCACTTGGGGGAACCTACGCCGACAACGCAAGCACGCTCTCCGTGCGCCACGTGAGCACGGTTTCGGCCACAACGATCAACGAATTCACCGGCGGTTTCCAGCGCCCCCGCGTGCGCTTCTTCAGCCCCTGGGAAGTCCACGGCGTCGACAAAGTCCTGCCCTCCAACGGAGCGCAGCCATTCCTTCCTCTTCTGGCATCGGTGACGAACCCGATCGTGGATCAAGACCCGCAAGGCCGTATCTCGCCGGTCTACAGCTACGGCGACACCATCAGCCGCTTCAGCGGGAAACACGCACTGAAGGCCGGTGGCGAGGTTCGGTGGGTGTCGTCGAACGGCTTCAACTCCTTCACTGTCGTTCCGCGCTACGTGGTCGGTTCGGGAGTGCTCAACAATGCCGCGATCAACGCCGTGCCCGGCATCGTCGCCAACAATGGCGTCGCCACGAATATTCTGAACGATCTCACCGGCACGCTCACCAATATCAATCAGGCTTTCAACGCCGTCGACGCCAAGAACCCGCGCTTCCTCGCCGGCGAGCCCCGCCAGCGCACCTGGCGCCAGCGCGAGATCAGTTGGTTTGCCAAGGACGACTGGAAAGTCACGCCGTCGCTGACGCTCAACCTCGGCCTGCGCTGGGAATACTACGGCGTGCCGTACGAAGCGCTCGGCCGCATGGGCGCACTGACCAACGGATCGGCCGGCATCTTCGGCCTCTCCGGCAGCGATTTCTCCGCGCTTTACAGGCCCGGCGTCATGACCGGCTCGCTCACGGCCTACGAAACCGTCGGCCCGCGCAGCGCCAACCCCGGCAAACAGATTTACAACGGCGACTACAACAACTTCTCTCCCAATGTCGGACTCACCTATGGTCTGCCATGGTTCGGTAAAGACAAAACCGTCTTCCGCGCCGGCTACGGCATCGGCTTCGAGCGCAACTCCATCCGCAACTTTGACGTCTTCACCGCCGACATCCCCGGCATGCGCATCGTCAACAATTTCCGCGTGACCGGCCTGCTCAATCTCGCCAACGCGCCGCAAGTCACACCGAACGCGCCGCCGTTTGCGCCCGTTCCATTGACCGATCGCGGCCTGACCGCCTACGCCTACGACTCAAGCCTTCGCACGCCCTACATTCAAAACTGGAACGCGAGCTTGCAGCGATCTCTCCCGGGCCGCATGTCGATCGACGTTCGTTATGTCGGCAGCAAGGGTACGCGTTTGCTGCGCGCCTCAAACATCAACGAAACGAACATTTTCGAGAACGGGATCCTTGATGCCTTCCGCGCCGCTCAATCCGGACGTGAATCGGCACTGCTTGATCGCATCTTCAACGGCCTTGTGCTGAGCGGCCGCACCGTCGGAACGAGCATGACCGGCTCGGAATATCTGCGCTTGCAGCAGCCCGCCAATGTCGCCGCGCAAAGCGTCGGTGGCGTCGCCGATTTCATCAACCGGTCGACCGTCGCCGGCGTGCCGGGTACGCTGCTGCGCCGCGCGGACCTGCCCGAGAACTTCGTCGTCGCCAACCCGCAGTTCGCCGGCGCGCTGCTGCTCGGCAACTACGCCAACTCGACCTACCATTCGATGCAGATCGAGGTGCTGCGCCGCTCGTCGAAAGGCCTTTTTCTCCAAGCCAACTACACGTGGTCGAAGAACATCGGCGAAGAGGAAGGCGCCGGGCAGGATCTTCTCGACAGCTTCCGCGACGGCCGCAACCGGCGTCTCGAAAAGCGCCTGTTGACGCTCCACCGCACACACGTCTTCCGCAACAACGCTGTCTACGAATTACCACTCTATAAAGGTTCGAACTTCGCGCTCAAGCAGTTGCTCGGGGGCTGGCAGATCAGTGGCATTTTCAACATTTTCAGCGGTCAGCCGATCAACGTCGTCTCCGCACGCAACAGCTATAACAACTTCGGCGGCGACAACACCGCGTCCGTCGACGGCCCCGTCGCCAAGGGCCTCGGTCAAGTGATCGTCACCGGCAACACCGTGCAGTATTTTCAAGGCTTGACCGGCAGCACGCCGGATCCCGCCATTGCAAACATGACCACGCTCAACAACATCCGAACTACTTCGGCCATGTTCGCTATTCGCGACGCTTCCGGCAACGTCGTCTTCCGGAATCCGGTCCCGGGCGAACTCGGCAATCTGGCGTCGATGTTCCTGAGCGGCCCCGGCTCGTTCCGCCTCGACATGGGCCTGCAGAAGAAATTCCGCATTACCGAAACCAAGGAGTTCATCCTCGAACTCGACGCCCAAGATCTCCCCAACTCTCCGCAGTGGAACAATCCGAACTCCGACATCAACAGCACCAACTTTGGCCGCATCACCGGCGCCGGCGGCACGCGCATCATGTTACTCGGCGCGCGATTTAACTTCTAATCAACGTCGCGACCGCCTGGGCTTCTCCTGACTTCCCCTCGCCCACCGGCCCAACCTTCTCCGCCGTCTTGAACTTCACGCCCACGCGATCGGCCGCGATGCCGAGCAACCGGGCGATGTTCTCCTGTACGGCAACGCGGTAGTCCTTCAGCTTTGGGCGCTGCAAGATCACAACTGTGTCGACGTTCGATACGGTGTATCCGCGTTCGCGAACGAGCGCGGCGGCGTGCAGCAGAAACCGGTCGCTTGAGGCACCTTTCCACTGCGGATCGGTATCGGGGAAGTGCATGCCGATGTCGCCCAGCGCGAGCGCGCCAAGCAACGCATCGGTTAGCGCGTGCAGCAAAATGTCGGCGTCCGAATGCCCGTCCAGCCCGAACTCGCACGGAATCGTCACACCGCCGATAATCAGCGGGCGGCCTTCGGCGATCCGGTGGTTGTCCCAGCCCAGTCCCGTGCGGACGTCGATCATGCCTTCTCTTCGCGCAGGAAGAGCCGCGCCAATTCCAGATCCGTCGGCTTGGTGATTTTGATGTTGCGGTCGCTGCCGGCGACAACATGAATCGCCACGTTATCGAGGCGCTCGACGAGGCTCGCTTCGTCGGTGCCGGTGAAGCTATCGGCGGCGGCCTTGGCGAACGCCTCCTTAATCAGCGGCGTCGCGAACACCTGCGGCGTCTGCGCGAGGATCAACCGCTCGCGCGGGATGGTCGTCTCGACGCGATTCAAATGCACGCGCTTTACGGTGTCGACGGGCACGATGCCGAGCATCGCCGCGCCACAACCGGCCGCTTCCCGAATCACGCTCTCGATCGCCTCGATCTCCACGAACGGCCGCACGGCGTCGTGAACGGCGACGAGCGTAACGTCTTCGGCGAGGTGACCCAGCGCGTTTTCGACCGACTGCTGGCGCGTCTCGCCGCCGACCACGAGGCGAACCGGCTTGGCGAGCGTCTCGCGATCGAGCAGGTCCTGCACCCAGCCAATGTCGTCGCCGCGCAGAGCCACGACGATTTCATCGACGAGCCCGCAGCGAGCGAATTTTCGTATCGTATGCAGCAATATCGGCACGCCTTCCAACTGCAAGAACTGTTTGCGGCTGGCGGGCCCGGCGTCGGGCTGCGTTTTGGCCATGCGGGTGCCGAGTCCGGCGGCCGGTAAGATGACGGCGACTTTCATTGTATGCGCTTAAAGCTCCATTGTAGTCTTATGAGCGCTCGTCGAGTCGCGCGAATATCATTTTGCCAGCCGCGGTTTGCAGTACGCTGGTCACGGTTACATCGACCGTGCGTGAGATTTGCTTCTTCGCGTTGTCGACAACGACCATCGTTCCGTCGTCCAAATACGCCACGCCCTGGTTCGCCTCTTTGCCTTCTTTCTGAATGAAGACTTTCATCGTTTCACCAGGCAACACAAGCGGTCGCAGCGCGCCCGCCAGTTCGTTGATGTTCAATACCGTGATGCCGTGAATCGTAGCGACCTTATTGAGGTTGAAGTCGTTGGTCAGCACCGGGCAGCCGTAGCGTTTCGCCAGTTCGACGAGCTTCATGTCTACCTCGTCGATGTTCGGGAAATCGTCGTCGACGACCCGCACAGCGATGTCCGGATTCTTCCGCATCTCCTGCAAAATATCGAGCCCGCGCCGGCCGCGGTTGCGGCGCTGCGCGTCGGCCGAATCGGCGATCGATTGCAGTTCGCGCAGCACGAACTGCGGAGTCAACAGCGTGCCTTCGATGAAGCCGGTCTTGGCGAGGTCCGCGATGCGGCCGTCGATGATGACGGAGGTGTCGAGGATTTTCATTCGCCCTTGCGCCGCCTGCGCCGGGCCGCGCCGAAGTCCGATCATCGCGCCCAGGTAGAAGAAGCTCAGCAGCAGGGCGAGTTGAAGGAACGCTGGAATCAGCGGCGCGACCAGTGCCGCGCCGACGAGGC
>VFZQ01000121.1 GCA_016871135.1 Acidobacteriota bacterium
TCCCGGATCTTGTCCAGGCTCAATTTCTCGCCGCCTTGCATCGTGATGATCAACCACCAGCTTCCGCCACCTCGCCTCCTTCAGGCTCATCTTGTGTGAGAATCGCCCTCTCGCTCCAGGCTCATCTTGTATGAGACAAGACTATAACTTGCAATTCGAGAGGATTCAAGCAATACTGAGAATTCATCCTCAGTACAGACACCATGCTTCTTCTCGCACTTCTCGGCATCGTCGACGGCACCGTTCTCCTCGAATCCACACAAAAACCCCTCCATCACGCGACCGTCGTCATCCCCGCCCTCCAGCGCATCACCGAGACAGACGACAACGGCAAGTTCCAATTCAAGGATGTGCCCCAAGGCCGATACGACATCATCGCCCACGCCTCCGGCCTCACCGACTCCCGCAAAACCATTGACGTCAAAGACCACACCACTGTCGACTTCGCCGTCAAGCTCATGGTCATCCGCCAGGAGATTACCGTCACCGCCTCCGGCAGGGCCGAAACGACGCTCGAAGCCATGAACAGCGTCGCCACACTCGACACCCTCGACCTCGCCAGCAAAAACGCCACTTCGCTCGGCGATGTCCTCGACGGCCAGCCGGGCGTCCACAAACGTAGCTTCGGTCCCGGATCCACCCGTCCCGTACTGAGAGGGTTCGACGGTGACCGCGTGCTCGTCATGCAAGACGGCGTCCGCACCGGCACGGTCTCGTCGATGTCCGGCGATCACGGCGAACCCGTCGATCCCCAATCGCTCGAACGCATCGAAATCGTCCGCGGCCCCGCCACACTGCTGTACGGATCCAACGCCATCGGAGGCGTGGTGAACATGATCACCGATCATCACCAGGGCCAAACCGCGTCGCACGACGGGCTTCACGGATATATCTCGACCAACGCCGGGTCGAACAACGGCATGCATGGCGCCAGCGCCGGCGTGAGTGTCGGCATAGGCCCGTGGGTCGGCCGCCTCTCCACCGGCGGCACGCGGACCTCGGACTACGACACCGCTCGCGAGCGAATTCTCAACTCGGCCTCCCGCGCCCTCTCCGGCTCGGCCAGCCTCTCGCGCTACGCCGACAAAGGATGGTTCACGATGGGTTACAACACCCAGCGCGGTCAATATGAGGTGCCGTCCGATGAAGCCATCGCCCTGCCCTACACTCGCCAAAACGTCCGCATCGGCGGCGGCCTCCGCGACAAGCTCGACTTCTCCATCAACCACTCCAACTGGCGCCACGACGAAACCCACGACGGCGAAGCCGAAAACGAGTTTCACAACAGCCAAACCGACCTCCGTCTCGTCGCCCACCAGCGCCGTCGCAGCTTCGGCGCCTGGGCGCTCCATCGCGACTATAAGGCCATCGGCGAAGAGGCCATCACGCCCCCGGTTTCACAAAACAGCTTCGCCGTGTTCGGCGTCGAGACGATGAAGCTCGAACGCGCGCGCCTGCAGTTCGGAGGCCGCGTCGAGAACACCCGCTACGGGCCCGAAGAAGGCCGCAAGCGCGGTTTCACCGGATTCTCCGGCTCGGCCGGAATCAACGTGCCGCTCTGGAACGGCGGCGCGTTTGTGTCGAGCTTCAATCACTCCTTCCGCGCCCCTGCTCTCGAAGAGTTGTACGCTAACGGCCCCCATCCCGGCAATCTGACCTACGAAGTGGGCGACGTCAATCTCAAAGCCGAGCGCGCCAACGGCGTCGATATCGCCCTGCGCCATACGTCGCCCCGAATGCGCGCCGAAGCGACGGGTTTCTATTACAACTTGAAACAGTTCGTTTTCCTCGCGCCGACCGGGCATATCGAAGACGGCTTCGTCGAGGCTGAGTACAAACAAGCCGCCGCGCGCTACACCGGTTTCGAAGGACGCGTGCAGTCGATGCTCCATCAAAACGTGTGGCTCCAACTCGCCTTCGACGCCGTCGACGCGCAGCTAACCCTCAACAAGACCAGTCTCCCGAGAATCCCTCCAATCCGAGGCCGCACCGGCATCGACGTGCGATGGAAAGCCCTCAGCATCAACCCCGAACTGGTCCTGGCGAATCGCCAATCAAACATCTTCCAAACCGAAACCCCAACCGCGGGCTACGCGACGGCAAACGTCAAGGCGACCTACACCCTCGCCCGCCAGCACACACTGCACCTTTTCTCGGTGAACTGGTTCAACGCCAACAACCGCTTCTATCGCAATCACCTGTCGTTCATCAAGGACACAGCCGCCGAAATCGGCCGAGGCGTGGCGTTCAACTACACCGTGCGGTTCTACTAAGCGCTCTAAGGTCACAATTTGTGACCTTAGAAACCGGCCGCGTAAGACGCGTTTTACGGACAGATCTGAATTGACAGCCCTCGCCACTCGGGCCACACTGGCCGGAAGTTGACCTCGTACCCATCGAACAGATTGCCGCCAGCATCTACGTCATCCGTGGCCACCGCGTCATGCTAGATGCCGCGCTTGCAACACTTTACGGCGTCGAGACGAGAGTACTAAACCAGGCAGTCCGCCGGAATATCGAACGCTTTCCAGAGGACTTCCTATTTGAACTCACAGAAGCAGAGGCCACTTCTTTAAGATCACAAATTGTGATCTTAGAAACCGGCCGCGGCCGCCACTCCAAGTATTCCGCCCTCGCCTTCACCGAGCAAGGAGTCGCCATGCTCTCCTCCGTCCTCCGCAGCAAACGGGCTATCGAAATAAACATCGAAATCATGCGCACCTTCGTCCGCATCCGCCACGTCCTGGCCGAAAACACCGCGCTCGCCCGAAAAGTCGCCGAACATGACCAGCAGATCACGGTCCTGTTCGATCACGTCAGACAGCTCCTCTCACCTCTGCCCGCAAAGAAGCTCGCAATCGGTTTCCCTGCCAATCTTGACATCACAAATTGTGACCTCAAGCTGGAGCGCCATCGCGGCATTCGGCAAACTTACGCCCTTTCTTCGCCACTTTTGCGAGACCAATCCAAGAATTGGTATATCGCCCCAAAGTGCCCCAAACCAGCCACAGTTGCGGCCCGCAAGCACTTTTCACCAAATTGGTACATTGGTATATTGGTCTCAACCATATACCAATCCGGCCGCGTATGTCACGCGCTACGGCGCGCCGATTTTGGACTCCACCCAACGCCGTGCCCTCGTTAACGCACGCCGCGTGTGCTGCTCGCCCGTGCCAACGCCATCGATCGCCGCGTTGAATCCCAGCACCACCGATTGCCCCGGAATCATCACCGGATACAAAAACGCGACACCCTTCTTCGGCATCGCCGCCAGCACCGCATCCGGAAAATCGGAAACCAGCTTTTGCTCCATCGGCCACTCGGTGGAATGAATCCATTCGGCGCCATTCAGCGGCGCGCCGCGTTCGCCGATGTTGACCACCCGCAACACGGGCATCGCCTCCGGCTTGTCGCAAAAATCTCCGCCGCACCCGCGCCGGCATAACTTCTCGCTCAAGAACGACGCATGCTTGCCGCGCGAAATCCAAACTGTCGCGCCATGCGTCTCCGCATGCAGCGATCGCGCCGTCGCCGCGTTCGCCGCGTCGCAAACCGTATCCTGATGCGCCGCCGCCAGCCAATACGACGCCCTTCCATTTTCGACAAGCACCGAAACGTGCTCGACATCCCACAAATGACCCATGCGCCCGCAATCGTTGGCCCACAGATGGTAGTAGTGAATCTCCACGCCGCGCGGAACCGGAAACGCCCGAGCATAAATCGTGCCGTTACGTTCCAATACGATCGGATCGCGCAACCCCGGCTTGATCTCGGCCGGCAAACGATCGCACTCGGCACTGCTGATAAAAAAACGTGGCGTGAACTGCCGAATCAACCGCTCTTCGTCACGATCGGAAAGTCCGTCGCGATCGGAATCCTGCGCCATCGCGGCCAGCGAAGCGAGCAACACTATCCGGATCATGCGATCAACTTCGCGATCGGCGTGCCGGAGGTATCGGTCAATCGGAAATCGCGCCCTTGGAAACGATACGTCAACTTGGTGTGATCAAATCCAAATTGATGAAGAATGGTCGCGTGCATGTCATGCAGCGGCGCCGGATCGGAAACCGCTCGCAGACCCATCTCATCGGTCTCGCCGACGGTCACACCCGGCCTGATCCCGCCGCCGGCCATCCACATCGTGTAAGCGTCGATCTGATGATTCCGCCCCAAGCCCCCTCGCTTGCCACCCTCGCTCATCGGCGTGCGGCCAAACTCGCCGCCCCACACAACCAGAGTGTCCTTCAGCAATCCACGCTGTTCCAGATCTTTCACCAAGGCCGCCGACGGCCGGTCGACCTCCGGACAAATCTTCTTCAAGCTGTTGTCGATATTGGTGTGATGATCCCAGTCGGTGTGATAAACCTGCACCACCCGCACGCCGCGCTCGATTAGCCGCCGCGCCATTAGACAGTTGTTGGCGAAGCTCGCCTTTCCCGGCGTCGCGCCATACATCGCCAGCGTCTCTTTCGATTCGCCGTTCAAATCGACCAACTCCGGCGCGCTCGACTGCATCCGGAACGCCATCTCATAACTCGCGATGCGCGTCGCGATTTCGTTGTCGCCGGTCGCCGCCATCCGCTCGCGGTTCAGATCGCCGATCGCATCGATCGCCCGTCGTTGCCGCTCGGCCGTCACGCCCGGCTGGCTATTGATATCGAAGATCGGCTGCGGCCCGCTCATGAACGGCACACCCTGAAATTGCGACGGCAGAAACCCGCTGCCCCAAATGTCGGGACCGTTGCGCGGCCCGCGCGGCCCGCTGATCATCGAAACAAAATCGGGCAAGTTCTTTGACTCGCGCCCGAGCCCGTACAACAACCAAGCGCCCAGACTCGGCCGCCCAGGAACCATCGACCCCGTGTGCGCCATCACCATTGCCGGCGAGTGATTGACGTTGCCCGTCTTCACCGTTTTGATCAGCGCGATCTTATCGGCGATCGAGGCGATCTCGGGCAACAGACTCGACACGACATTGCCGCTCTGTCCGTGCGGCTTAAACGTCGCCTTCGAACCGCACACCGTCGGCGCCGCCATGTTCTCCATGAACGCGAACTTCTTGCCGGCCAGCAGAGACATCGGAAACGGCTCGCCGTCCATCGCGCGCAGCTTCGGCTTGTCGTCGAACAAATCGAGGTGGGATGGCCCGCCTTCCATGAACAGATAGATCAACCGCTTGGCTTTCGGTGCGAATTGCGGCGTACCCGCGATCGCAAGTTGCGCCGCGCCGAGACCGCATTGCTCCAGAAAGCGCCGCCGGTTCCACAATGTGACTAGATCGTTCATGGCTACTCTCGCGTAATGAATTCGTCGGTGTTCAGCAGCACGCGCGCGAGCGACGTCAACGCGGCCAGCGGTGCATCTTCGGCGCCGGCAAGCTGTTTCGCATCGGCCGGCTTGGATTGAAAATCGTCGAGCTCGGTCTGGTACAACTGCTTCAATCGCGCGTGCTCTTTCGCGCTCGGCGGGCGCGTGTGAACCAACCGGAACGCGTAAGCGATTTTGTCGTCACCGCCCTCGGAAGCAACCCGTTTCGCCATCGCCTGCGCCATCTCGTGGAACGCGAGATCGTTCAGCAGCGTGAGCGCCTGCAACGGCGTGTTCGATCGCGCGCGCCGCGTGCACGCCATCATCCCATTCGGCCCATCGAAAACCATCAACGCCGGATGCGGCGTGATGCGCCAAAAGTGCGTGTATATGCCGCGGCGATAGCGGTCGCCGCCAGTCGACGCCTTCCACGACTTCTTCACTTGGCTTGCGTCCATCGCACCGTCGGGCTGCGGCGGAAACACGCTCGGCCCTCCGACCGTTCCGTTCAACAAGCCGCTCGCCGTCAGCGCCGCGTCGCGAATGATCTCGGCATCCAAGCGCAATCGATTCTGCCGCGCCAAGAAAATATTTTGGGAATCGATCTTGTCGATATCGGCGCGCGCCGACGACGACTGTTTATACGTGGCCGACGTAACGATCAATTTGTGCAGCGCCTTCTGGCTCCAACCGCGATCCATGAACTCCGCCGCGAGGTAATCGAGCAACTCGGGATGCGAAGGCCGATCGCCCATTCGTCCGAAATCATTATCGGTCGCAACAATGCCGCGCCCGAAATACCGCATCCACATGCGGTTCACCGTGACTCGCGCAAGCAGCGGATTGTTCTTGTCGACGAGCCAGTTCGCGAGATCCAGCCGGTTCTTCGGCTTGCCGTCCGGATTGCCGTGAAGCGAAGAGAGAATCTCGGCTTGCACGCGCTGGCCCTTGCGCTGGTAGTCGCCGCCAAGTAGAACATGCGCCTCGCGCGGCGTCGCCATCTCTTCCATTACCATCGAAAGCCCCGGCGCCGGTGACGGCAGCATCTTCTTCAAACTCGCGACCGCTTCGTTACGGGCCGTCACGCCGGGATCGCCGGAAAGAACCGTAGCGCGCCCGTTCAGATATGCACTGCGTTCTTGTTGCAACGCCAGCAACATTGAGCGCACGGCCTTATACTTCGCGACCGTTTCCGGTTTCCCAAGCGCTACGAACGGCTGATGCGTGATCTCCAAATCGTTCGTGTCCGAGAACGGCGGCAAATCGTTCGAGTACTCGTTGACGTTGTTGAAGAACGAGAAAAGCTGGTAATACTCCTTCTGCGAAATCGGATCGAACTTGTGATCGTGACAGCGCGCGCAGCCGGTCGAGAGCCCCAGAAAAACGGTGCCGAACATGTCCACGCGATCAGAAACCGCTTCGGTGCGGTACAACTCGCGATCGGTGCCGGCCTCGATCTGCAACAACGAATTGCGCTGCATGCCGGTGGCGATTCGTTGATCGTCGGTCGCATTCGGCAAAAGATCGCCCGCCAGTTGCTCAACGACAAACCGGTCGAACGGCTGATCGGCATTTAAGGATTTTATGACCCACTCGCGGTAGCGCCAGATCTGGCGCGGTTCATCCCGACTGCCGCCGTCTGAGTCGGCGTAGCGGACCTGATCGAGCCAGTGGCGCGCCCATCGTTCGCCGTAGTGCTTACTCGCCAGCAACTCATCGACGACACTCTCATAGGACTTGCCGCCGACAAACGCATCGATCTCGCGCGGCGACGGAGCGATGCCGGTCAAATCGAGATGCACGCGCCGCAGCAGCGTCACTTTTTCCGCTTCTGACGATGGTTTCAAACCGGCCTTCGCGAGGCGCGCGCCGATCAGCGAATCAATCGTAGCGGCCGCCGGTTTCTTCGGCGAAACAAACGACCAGTGCGCGATTTTCGGCTGCGCGGCCGCCCATCGCTCGATCAGCGCGATCTCGGCATCGGCCAGCTTTCGGCCGGGCGGCATCTTCAGATCGCCGGTCTGATGCAAGGCCGCCGCGATAGTCTGCGTCGCGGGCCCCCGATTGCCTCCCTTACGAATCGCCGCGATCGATTCGAGTGACAACCCCGACGTCTCCTTGGCCTCGCTGTGGCAGCCCAGACAGTTCTTTTGCAGCAGCGGGCGAATCTCGGCATTGAAATCCTGCGTGAATGCGAGGCTGGCGGAAAGCAGAAGAAGACGGTGCATTCTATACCTTCGAGGCGGACCACTTGGCCATTCGATATTCTCCCATGTTCAAGTCGCCGCTCAACGATCCATCGCGTTGTACCCTCCCCGTAAACCGGTATTGCAGCGAGTCGCCGTGTCGTTCCGCGTACGAGCTCGAAAAGTCCACGGCCGCCCCGCTGATGACACCGCGAATCGCGCGCGAAACAAAGTCACCCTGGTGCGTTCCGGTGAGCGTGCCGTTCTTGTCGTGAATATCGAAGTAATGCGCCGACGCGCCCGCGACAAACTCGATCTTCACGCGCCAGCGGCCATCCAGATTCGCGACAGGCTGGGCTTCATCCGTCTTTACCTGCGGGCGCACGGCGCCGAGCGCTTCCTTCAGGCGAGGCGCGATCTTCTCCGCATCGCCCTCCTGCATCATGTACGCAACGATGTTGATGCCGTTGCCGGCGATCGCAGTGGCCATGCGCGGCTCGCCGTTGAAGAGAATCCGCTCCATATCGGCGCCGGTCCATCCGGTGACTTTGTCATCCCAGCGGATCTGCAGCGCCGGCGTGCGATTGGAAAGTTCGGTCGGCTCGTGAATCGCAAGTTTCAAGTGCGCGAGACCTTTCAACGAGCTCTCTACCGTGCGCAGCCACGTCAACCACTTCTGCCATTCGGCCTTGTGGTCGCGCTTCGTCCACATCTCGACCGCGGTCAACATCGCGATCGTCTCTTCCTTGCCGATTTTCAGACCGCGTGCGAATCCATGATGCGGCGCCGAGTGCACCCAGGCGGCTTGCACCAGATCCTTGCGGCCAAGCAGCAAGCCCGCGGTCTGCGGCCCACGAATGCACTTGCCGCCCGAATACGTCACCATCGTGGCGCCGCGCTGCAAGTGAACATTCGGGATGGTCAAAATTTCCGCGGCGGCATCGACGAGTATCGGTATATTGTGCGGCTTGGCGATCTTGACGAGCGCTTCAAATGCGAGTGGCCCGCGTTCGGCGCCCGGCCCGGCAAGAATGTAAATCATCGCCGTTCGCGGACCGATCGCCAGTTCCAACTCTTCGCGCGTCGATACTTCGACGACCCGCACGCCGACGGCTCTCACAGCGGCATCGTACACATTGCGCGAATGCGTCGGAATGATCACTTCGTCCTTCGCGAAGCCCGTCAAATCCGGAATTCGCACGTGCAGATCGGGATTGCCGCCCGCGACACATGCCGCGGTTGCGTGCGTGATCGCGGCCGCACAGCCGCACGATACCAGGCCCCATTCGGCGCCGGTAAGCTGCGCGAGTTTCGCGCCGGCCGCGTCCATCAATTCATCGATGTGAACGTAACGCTGCGCGGCGGCCTCGGCGGCCGCGCGAGCTTCGGGCAGCATCGTCGATCCGCTGATAATCGTGAACGTGCCTCGCGCGTTGACAATCGGCTTCACACCGATGGCAGTGTAGACATCAGAGGGATTCACAGCCGCGAGAGCGGCAGGCGCGGAAGCGGGAATGGCGGCCAGCGGAGCGGCCTGTAGGAGTTTACGTCTCGACGGTCTCATTTGCGACCATTATACGGGAGACGGCCCGAGGCGCGCGGCGTGAACGTGTTCGAAGCGCTCTTCCAAGACGCGTAGCAATTCGTCATCGCCGGAGACCTCGAGCGCGGCGCTCGCCTGCGTTGCGTCGGCGGTCCAAATCCACGCGACGTCGCCGCCGAGCGATTGCGCGGCTTGCTCGCTGTGATCGTAGAGTTCGAGTTCCAGCGCTCCATCGGCGGTGATGCGAGCCCACGCCACCGAACTCGGCCAAGGGCTCTTCAGCTTGATCGACTCCACGCGGCAATGATAACGAATTTGACCGCAAGAACCGGAGTGTTTCCCAATTGCTACGTTGGTAGTTTCATAGTTGTGAGCACCATTACCGATCCTCGTTGGCAATCGATTGTCGCGCGCGACGCGGCGGCGTCCTTCTTGTATTCCGTTAAATCGACCGGTGTGTACTGCCTTCCTTCCTGCGCGGCGCGGCTTCCCCGCCCCGAGAACGTCGCGTTCCACGCAAGCTGCGATGATGCCGAGCGCGCGGGCTTTCGGCCCTGTAAACGCTGCCAGCCGCGCGAAGCGCCGCGCAACGCGACGTTGATTGCGGAAGCATGCCGAGCGATCGAAACGGCCGAGACCGAACCGGCGCTGAACGAACTCGCGGCGCGAGCGGGGCTGAGCCCGTATTATTTTCAACGTGTGTTCAAGAAGGCGACGGGAGTGTCGCCAAAGCAGTACGCGAAGGCGCGGCGGGCGGCGCGCGTGCGAAATGCGCTGACGGCCGGGGCCGCGGTAACGGATGCTGTTTACGAGGCGGGCTTCCAATCGAATTCGCGATTTTATGAAGACGCCGAAGCGATGCTCGGGATGATGCCGCGCGCGTTCCGGTTGGGCGGCGCGAGCGAAACGATTCGGTACGCCAGCGCGGCGTGTTCGCTGGGGCGAGTGCTGGCGGCACAGAGCGATCGCGGTATTTGCGCGATCCTGATCGGTGACGACGAGGAGGCGCTTGTGAATGAGCTGCGCGAGCAGTTTCCCAAAGCGGCAATTGCGCGCGCGGGCAACGACTTCGAGACTAGCGTGCGCGCGGTCGCGACGATGATCGAAGAGCCGCGCGGCGTCAGGGATCTTCCGCTGGACATTCGCGGCACGGCGTTTCAACAGCGGGTGTGGACGGCGTTGCGACGGATACCAGCTGGGAGCACGGCGAGCTACGCCGAAG
>VFZQ01000122.1 GCA_016871135.1 Acidobacteriota bacterium
TCGAGGATCGTCATTTCGAATCTCCCTCGAACGGTAGCATATACATGCTGACCGGCTCGGTAAAGCGATCGATCGACGGTTTGAGCGCCGCGAATTGGGATTCAAGCGCTTCCAGCGGCGCGGTTACTTTTTCCGACACATTCATGCCTCGCGCGGCGGCGACGGCTTTCCAGTCTGTTTGCATACGATTCGTCATCATATACGATAGGCGAAGGCTTAATCATGTTCTGCGACAAATGTGGCGCGCCAGTGGCCGCCGAGACTACCGTTTGTCCGCGCTGCGGCGCCGCGCAGCCGGTGGTCAAAATCGGAGGTGCAATCGATTGGGTCGGCGCGGGGTTTAGCGCGGTCACGTCAAACTTCTGGGTGTTTGTGTTGTTCGGGCTGATTTACCTGCTCGGAACCGGAACGCTGTGGGTGCTGTTGCAAGGACCGTTCGGGATGGGCTTGCAGTGGGCGGCGTTGAAACAGGTTCGGGGGACGAACGCGGTGTTGAACGATCTGGGCAAGGGCTTCGAATTTACCGGCGCCGCCATCCTTGCGTGCCTCCTAATTACTATTGCGATCGCAGTCGCTTCGAGTATGCTGTTCTTACCGGGCTTGCTGCTGGCGGCTTTGTTGCAGTTTCCGTACCTGCTGATTCTCGACAGGGGCTACTCTTTTGCCGACGCTTTCAGCGCGAGCACGGGCATCTCAAAGCCGCACTTCTGGAAGTTGTTGTGGCTGACCGTCATTCAACTTCTGCTACTCACCGGTGGCGCGCTGCTTTGCGGCGTGGGGTTGGTCATCGCCGTGCCGATTTGTTACGCGGCATCGGCGGCGGCCTACGTTCAGATCATGGGCTTGCGTCCGGAGACGCAATCGCAACTGCGATGACGAAACACTCTGAAATGATCGTCCGTGTCGCCGCTCCGATAGGCGCGTTGTGTTTTTGCGCCGTCACCGATCCGTCGAATCCTCCGCCGATCATTCTCTGTCCTTTCCGGCTGCTGACCGGATACCCTTGTCCTTTCTGCGGCATGACGCGTGGCGTTTCTTCGATTCTGCGCGGCCGGCTTCGCGACGCGCTCGAATTCCATTTCTTCGCGCCGCTTGTGTTTGCGGGCATTGTTGGATGGATCGTCATTGAGACGGGGCGCGCCGCGGGGGTATGGCGCGCCGAGCGGCTCCGGCGGTTGGCGTTGGATCCCGCCCCGTGGCTTGGCTTTCTTATCGTCTGTACGATTTATGTTGGCCTTCGATGGTGCGGTATACTTAATTGTTCGCGCATCTAGCGCGGTCTATGTGGAACGGCGATTATCTTTTCCTGCTGCAGAACCTGATTGTGAAGGACTTCAAGATCAGGTACCGCAACATGTCGTTGGGCGTGTTTTGGTCGCTGCTGAACCCCATGATTATGATGGGCGTCATGACGTTCGTATTCGTGAAGGTCATACCGCGCGACGATGTGACGAACTTTCCGCTGTTTGTTCTCTGCGGGCTGGTTCCGTTCAACTTCTTCTCCGTGGCATGGAATAACGGGACGATCTCGATCGCCAATAACGCGGGGCTGATCAAGCGGATTCCCGTCCCCCGCGAAGTCGTTCCGATCGCCACCGTGCTATCGACGTGCATCCATCTGGGCATTCAGATTCTTCTATTGCTTGCCGCGGCGATTTTGATTGGCCCGGGAGTGAATGTCTACTGGCTGTGGCTGCCGCTCGTGTGGGCGCTGCTGATCCTTTTTGTGTGTGGCCTGGTGCTGGCGACGTCGGCGCTCGACGTCTACCTGCGCGACATGCGTTACATCGTGGAGTCGGCCTGCACGGTGCTCTTCTGGCTGGTCCCTATTTTCTATACGCTGACGCTGGTGCCTCAGGCGTATGCGACGGTCTATCAATTCAATCCGGTGGCGGCGTTGATTCTGGCGCTCCGGCGAATTCTGATCGACTCGGCATCTCCCGATCCGTCGCTGATCCTCAAGCTCGCCTTCAGTTCGACAGTGGTATTCGCGATTGGCCTCGCGCTCTTCCAACGGCTCAAGAACCGGTTCTTCGACTACCTGTAATGAACGTCATCGAATTCCAAAACGTTTCCAAGACGTTCCATCGCGCGGTGGGTCAGCGTTTGCTGCGCCACTATATCGAGGACATGATCGGCGCCAAGGACCCGAATCCCTTTTACGCGCTTAAGGACGTAAACTTCACT
Source organism: Acidobacteriota bacterium (assembly GCA_016871135.1). Lineage (GTDB taxonomy): Bacteria > Acidobacteriota > Terriglobia > Bryobacterales > Bryobacteraceae. The sequence continues at coordinate 2,188 of VFZQ01000122.1, forward strand.
ATTCGCGACGGTGAGTCGGTGGCGTTGATCGGATCGAACGGCGCCGGCAAGAGTACGTTGCTCAGCCTAGTAACACATCTGATGCCGCCGTCGGACGGCAAGTTAATTGTGAACGGGCGGCTTGCGGCCCTGCTCGACCTCGGTGCTGGATTCCATCCCGATCTGACCGGGCGTGAGAACATCCGGCTGAACGCTTCGTTGCTCGGTTTCTCCCGCAAGAGCGCCTCCGAGTTGTACGATTCGATCGTCGATTTCTCCGAACTGCAAGAGTTCATTAATGAGCCGTTGCGGACCTATTCGAGCGGCATGATTTTGCGCTTGGCGTTCTCGGTGGCGCTCAGCCTCGATCCGCAAATTCTCATCATTGACGAAGTACTGGCCGTTGGCGATCAGGCGTTCCAAGCCAAGTGCATCGATAAGATCTTCGACATTCGCAATCAAGGCAAGACGATTCTCTGTGTCTCGCATGCGCACGCGATTTTACGAAACCTCTGCTCGCGAGCGATTTGGCTCGATCACGGCCAATTGATCATGGACGGGCCAGTCGAAGAAGTACTCAACGCCTACGAGGGCCGTGCAGCGCACTCCGCCGCCGAATAAACTAAGAGAGTGGACGAACGTCCCCTTACCGTACTCTCCGAAGAAGAATCCCTGTTTCAGGCGACGGTCCGCCGGTTCGCACGGGAACAGGTCGCGCCGCGTTCACGGCACATGGATGAGAGGTCGGCGCTTAATCCCGCATTGCTCCGACAACTATTCGAACTTGGGCTGCTGTCGATCGAGATCCCGGAAGCGCTTGGCGGGCAGGACGGGACGTTTTTTCAGTCGATCATCGCCGTCGAAGAGATCGCGGCGGCCGATCCGGGCGTGGCGGTGGTTGTCGACGTACAGAACACACTCGTCGTCACTGCGTTGCGAGAGTACGGCACGCGCGAGCAGCAGGACCGGTTCCTGAGGAAACTTGCGTTTGACACGGTGGGCGCGTACGCGTTGAGCGAGGCGAACTCGGGATCGGACGCGTTCGCGCTGCAGACTCGCGCGGTGCGCGAGGGCGATTATTACAAACTCACGGGCCGCAAGCTCTGGATCTCGAATGCCGCCGAGGCCGGGTTGTTTCTGGTCTTCGCTACGATCGATCCGGCGGCGGGACATCGCGGTGTCACGTGCTTCGCCGTTGAGCGCAACGCGCACGGACTGAAGATCGGAAAGAAAGAAGATAAGCTCGGTATTCGCTGTTCTTCGACGTGCGAGGTGATTCTCGAAGACTGCGTCGTGCACGCTTCGAACGTGATCGGCGAGCCCGGCAAGGGTTACAAGGTCGCGATCGAGACGTTGAACGGCGGGCGCATCGCGATCGGCGCACAACTGGCGGGATTGGCGCGAGCGGCGCTGGGACATGCGATTGAATACGCGCGGCAACGGCGGCAGTTCGGCAAGCCAATTTCGGAGTTTCAGGGCGTCCGGTTTCAACTCGCCGAAATGGCGACGCAGGTGGAGGCGGCACGGTTGCTCGTGTACAACGCCGCGCGACTAAAAGAAGCTGGAAAGCCCTTTGTGAAAGAAGCCGCGATGGCGAAGTTGTTCGCGTCGACGGTAGCGGAGGACACCGCCAGCCAGGCCATCGAAGTCTTCGGCGGAATCGGCTTTACCAAGGAGTGCCCGGTGGAAAAGCTTTACCGCGACTCAAAGATCGGTAGAATCTACGAAGGCACGTCGAATATCCAACGAATCACGATCGCCAAGGAGATTCTCGCGTAACCCCGGAAACGTGGAATTCATCCAAATGTACAGGAGTCCCATGCGCGCCATCATTGTCATTGCTCTCTCCGCGATGCTTCTGCCCGCGGCATCCAAACCGGAGCCGACGGAAGCCGAGATTCAGAAGATTATCACGGCGTTCGCGGCGAAGGAATCGGCGTTTCTGCGAGCGCGCGAGCTGTACACCTACCGGCAGGACGTGCGCGTGGAAGATTGCGACGCCAGCGGGGGCGCTTGCGGCAAATTCGAGGTGCTTTCCGATATCGTGTTTACCGGAGAAGGGAAGCGCACCGAGCGGGTCGTGCGCGCGCCGGTACCGGCGTTGCGGTACATCTCGTTCTCGCCCGAAGACGAGCAGGACATTCGCTCGGTGCAGCCGTTCGTGCTGAACACCCAGGAGTTGCCGAAGTATCACGTGCGTTATTTGGGCCGCGAAACGCTCGATGAGGTCGAGTGTTACGCCTTCGCGGTCAAGCCGAAGGACATGGCGATTGGCGAGCGGTATTTTGCGGGGATCGCGTGGGTGGATGTTGACGACCTGCAGATCGTACGGACCTACGGTCGCGCGCTGGGAAAATTGAAAAAGAATAGCGATCAACGGTTCCCGAAGTTCGAGACCTATCGCGAGCAGATCGACGGCAAGTACTGGTTCCCAACACTGACGCGCGCCGACGACATGCTGTACTTCGACGAGGGCACGTATCGATTAAAGATGCGCATTCGGTACGCGGAGTATAAGCGATTCAAGGCCGATACGACTATTACGTTCGGCGACGAGGTGAAGGACTCGGTAGACAAGGGCAATGCGCCATCGGGGCCGGTTCTGGCGCCGCCGCTGCCGCCTAGGAAGAAGCAGTAAATTCCCCATTCAACCCGCCCATTTCCCCGTTCGCGCCAGAATGGTGCGCGAGCCGCCGAGGCTATGGTCTAATGGGGTGTTAACGCCAGAATGCCAAGCCTTGCCACACGGCTTCGCCGCACACTCCGGGCGGGATCCCGCCGCCTGAGAGAACTCGACATGATTCGCAAGGGACTGATGTCCACGGATCATATCGTGCAGGCGCACATCATCCCGATGCGGCGCTGCAATCTCGATTGCGGCTATTGCAACGAATACGACGACGTGTCCAAGCCCGTTCCGCTAGAGACGATGTACGAACGCGTCGATCACTTGGCCAAGCTCGGCGCGACGATCATCATGATCTCCGGCGGCGAACCGCTGCTGCACCCGGAGCTCGATCAGATCATCGCGCGCATCCGCAGCCACGGCCGGATCGCCGGGATGATCACCAATGGATACTTGCTGGTTCCCGACCGCATCAAACGGTTGAATGCCGCGGGTCTCGATCATCTCCAGATTTCGATCGACAACGTCATGCCGGACGAGGTCTCGAAGAAGAGCCTGAAGGTTCTCGACAAGAAGTTGCAGATGCTCGCCGAGCACGCCGACTTTCACGTCAATATCAACTCGGTACTGGGCGGCGGCATCGCCAATTCCGACGATGCGCTCACGGTCGGCCGGCGCGCGCTGGAACTGGGCTTCAGCTGCACGGTCGGTATTATTCACGACGGCCACGGTCAACTGAAACCGCTAGGGCCGAAGGAACTGGAAGTGTTCAACGCCGTTCGCCAGCTATCGAAACGCAGCTTCGCGAAATTCTCCGGTTTCCAGGAACGCATCGCGCGTGGGCAGGAATCGGATTGGCGTTGCCGCGCCGGCGCCCGCTACATCTACGTCTGCGAGTTCGGTCTCGTTCACTACTGTTCGCAACAGCGCGGCTATCCGGGGACACCGTTGCTTGACTACACGACCGAAGATATTCGACGCGAGTACCTGACCAAGAAAGACTGCGCGCCGATGTGTACGATTTCGTGCGTTCACATGACATCGCTGATGGACTACTGGCGCTCACCGCAGACGTTGGAGTCCGGACTCAACGCCAAGATCGCCGAATCCGCCGCGCGCGAACTCGTCAACATCCAAAGCGCCGGGCGCTAAGCGCGATCAAGCACAAACCCGCCCCGGCGAGTAGCATGGCCGACGGCTCGGGCACGTCGGAATACGACCACTTAATGATGTCGTGATTCTCCCAAGCGCCGCCTGTCGATGATGTGAATCCGATGAATGCATCGGTGCCGTTTTGCAGGCTGAGCAGCGAGCCCAGATCGACATTGACGGTCAGCACGGGCGTGAGCAGGCTGCCGAAAAAGACGGAGAGTTGACCGGGCGTGTAGTTGATCAGAGCGCTGTAGATCGTTCCGTTCGACATGTCTTGTGAAATCGTCGTGATGCCGAGCGTGGGATTCACAGGTGCGCCATCGGGTTCGTTCGACTGGCAGTGTTCCGGGCGATTCTGCGCCGTGCCCAGCGAGTTCACCGCGATGTGATTTCCATTCGGCTCGCAATAAGAGGGCTTGTTGTGCCAGGTGTCGAACTCGATCGCAAGACTATTCGCGATGCCGTAATAACCGACGCCGCTCGCGTAGAGTCCGATCGGCGCGGGCGCGGCGTTCTGAATGACGAAGGCGAATCCGTCGGCGCCGTTGTTGACGACGCCCGGTTCCCAGTCCGGCGTGTGACCGCCGCGATCGGTGATCTGAAACTGGAACGACGTCGTGAAGCCGCCTTGCACGTTGACGCGCGAGTTGTACCACGCCGCGCCGACCTGGTTCTCGGTGGCCGATGTGAGACGCAGGCGGTTGGTGGTCAGTGATGCGTCCTGCACCAGCGTGACGCCAAGAGGATTGGCAAAATCGTTAAACGTGAACGACGTCGCGCTGATAGGCAGAGACAGCGCGAGCGCGAATAGGTACCGCATGATTCCATTGAGCCTGTCGCGTGGTGAATCGGCCATAAGCCGAGAACCGTGTTCGTAATGGCCCATTGCGCAATTGGTTCTAGAACTCGAAGAACATCCGCGCGGTGGCGCCGGTGCGCGAAAAGGCCGTAAAGCGCGTCTGGTGGTCGAAGGAAACGTAGTAGCCGTAGTGACGCGTGATCCATTTGCGGAGGAAGATCTGCGCCGAAACCGAGTTCAAGTTCACTTCAAGGGGTGTCGCGGCGATGTAACTGTATACCTCCTTGCCGCCGCTAAGCGTAATGCCCGTCCACTGTTTCCCTTCCTGTCCGCGTTGCACGGAGAGGCTTGCCGAACTGCCGATTTTGGTCCCAGGTTGATTCACGTTGACGAAGTAATTTCCTTCGATAATCGTCCTCGGCTTGTAGAGGATGAACCCGGTGCTATACATGTTGCCCTTCACCACGCGCCCGAGGGAAAAGTGCGTGAACCCCGCGCTCAGCACAAGTCCACGATGGACGAACGGTGTTTTATAGAACCCCCGGAAATCCACGCGCTGCTGCGGGAAAATCGAAAACCCCTCACGCTTCGGCGTTGCGCTGAATCCTTGCGTGGTGTAGAAGTTTTTCGTCCAGTTGGCGAAGCTGAAGAAACCGATGTTTTGTTGCGTCACGCCGGGGCGGGTCTGCGAGTTAAACATGAAGACCGGCGTGAAGCGGGGATTGTGGCGAAGCCAGAGTGTCGCATCCGCGCCGCGCCAGTAGCCCTGCCCGTTTGTGACGCCGTGATGAAAAGTGCCGACTTCCAGCAGAATCGGCAAGGGGCTTTCGTAGCCCGGACGGTCGAACGTCGCCGTCTGCTCTTCAGCAAAAACCGCCATAGTCAACCAAAAAACTGCGAACGCTTGTTTCATAAAGCCTCCTGCTACTCCAACCACGCGACCGGTGTCGACAACGCCTTTACCACGCGCGCCGACGCCAGCTTACCATTCACCACAACGTTGCTTTCAACAATCAAATCGCCGGCCGCGTAAGCCGCAACCGGCAACTTCTCCCGCAGGCCGCGAACGCCCCGAGCCAGGCGCATCGCGCCGCCCGCGTGTAATAGTCCTTGAAAATACGTGTTCGGGCCGAGTTTCATCGCGCCTCCCGCGATAAGATTCCCCTTCAACATTGACGCCGCGCCGATTTCGGCATCGCCCTGTGCTTTCACGTCTTTCTCGAACAGGCTCTCCTGCTCACAGCTCAACTCGCCTCGCACAACCAACGGCGCAGTGACATGAAGCGGCGCCGAGACGCGCAGATCGCCGTCGTAGAGATAGGTTCCGCCGCCCATCGCGTGCAGTTTTGCCGGGTCGTAGCCATGCGCGGGTTCTTTCATCGAGGCGGGATGTGGGATTTGCACGATCACGGCCGGCGCGATCTCCACACGCAGTTTCACGTCGTGGCGGCCTTCGGTGAAGATCTCCGGCGCAAACAGCGACAGCGCTTTCGCGCCGGGAAGAAACTCGATCGACGACCGCGATGTCACCCGCGATTCCACCTGGACATCGGCGCCAAGCGTCAGATGTTTCGCGGCATCCACCCAGCGGCGCACATGCGCGCCCTCGCCCAGGTTCAACGAGCCATCGACTGCGACCGCCTGCAAGTGTGTATCGGGTCCGATCGCGCAATCGCCCTTGACTATTAATTCGCGCTCGAACGAGCAGTCGCCGCCGCAGGTGAAGTCGCCTTCGATGACGAGCACCTCGGTCTCGCGCCGGCCCGCTGGATAGCTGGCGCCATTGGCGACGAAGATTCGCTCGTTGCCGCGGTCGAAGACGCGCAGCGCGGCGGTGCTCGACGCCTGTTGCGGCGTCGATTTCATCCAGCCTGCGAGCTTGGCGCGAAACGATTGCCCAAAGAAATCTTCGAGCCGCACGTAGCCCATGTCCAACTCGGCCGACTGCTTGCCGCGAATCGTCAACCACGCACGGTGCGCCAGCGCGAAGTGCATATAGAACAGGGCGAGAAAGACGAACGAGAAGAAGAGGAACGCCATCGTCAGTCTCCCGGCGCCTGCGCGTGATAGAGTCCCCGCGCCGACCTCTCCGTCGCCGATGCCGCATGCGCGCCGCCGAAGAACTGCCCGTTCGGGCCGCCGTTGGACAGCCGCGTGCGATGCGTCTTATACCAGCCGTCGCCGCCCGAGCCCCAGAAGCGGTTCCAGTAATACTTGCGCAGCGCGTTGCAGATCGCGCCTGTGTTGGCGAAAAAGTTCAAGAGATTGAGTGGCATCAGCAACGTGCGAACGCGGGTTCCGTCGAGCAGCGCCGCCGCCCCGATTTCCAGAAACGTCGCTTGATTGGCGAACAGTTGATAGCCCAGGAACGCCAGGGCAACGGGCAGCAGCGGTGTCTGATGCGCCTCGGGAATAAAGAACAGCACCAAGGACGCGATCCACCCAAGCACCACCATCGGCGCGGTCCAATACATCGCGAGCAGTAAGACCGCGTCGAGTTTTTCCCAACCGGTTAAAAAACGCGAACGCATTAGTTCGGGCCAGTAGTTGTGCAGGCACTCGGTGTGACCGGTTACCCAGCGGCTCAGTTGCCGCTTCCTCACCGACCAACTCCGCGGGACCTCTTCATAACACTCGGCGCGATTGACGTAAGCGGTCTTCCAACCATTGAGTAACAGCGCGAAAGTCAGGTCTGTGTCTTCGGTAAGAGATTCCGGATTCCATCCGCCAACCGCCTGCAGCGCTGATGCCCGAACGCCGCCCACCGTGCCGCCAAACTGCGCCGTGAACCCCAGGTTGTAGCGTGATTGCTGCGCCGCCTGATAGCCCGCCGAACGTTCGAGCGAAAGCAACCCGGCCAGCAGGCTATCGCCGATATTATGAGGGACAACGCGGCCCATCACAGCGCCCGTTTCCGGATCGGCGAACGGTGCGACGAGCATTTTCAAAATGGCCCGGCCCGGCACGTAGTCGGCGTCGAAGAGAATCAGGATTTCTCCCGTGGCGCGTTCGCAGGCCTCGACCAGCGCGGCGGGCTTGCCGCCGGCGCCTTCGGTCCGGTGATACGGATGAATGAACGGAAACTTGCGAGAGAAGCCGTCGACGATCGCACGCGTGTTATCGGTGGACCGGTCGTTGACCGGAATGATTTCGAGCTTGTCCCAGTCGTAGTCGCAATCCACGAGCGCTTGCAGAATGTCCGCCGCGACGCGCTCCTCGTTATGCATCGGAACCAGCACGGTCACCCGAGGCATGTGGAATCCAGTCAGTTCCATCCCATCTTTTGGCACTTCGATCCGCAATCGCGAAAAGCCAAAGACGTAGTGCCGTATCGCGTAGATCAGCAGGAACGCCACGGAAAACGCGATGACCACGTAGGAAATGGCAATTATTGAGTCCCGCATAATATAGAGACGACTTTCAAGCGTCCGGTGTAAACTGGGATATGGGCAACCCTGCAGGCGTGCGTCGTGATTTCGATTCGCTCGAGAA
>VFZQ01000123.1 GCA_016871135.1 Acidobacteriota bacterium
CTATCACTTACGACGATCGCACCATCATCGACATAGAACGCCGACTGCGGTCCATCATTCACATGCCATCCGGCCAGCGACCGCCCATCAAACACCGGCGTAAACCCCGCCTCACTCTGTGCGGTGAGCGCGAGGGCAGAACAAAGAAACGTTCGTCGTTCCATAACCCAGCATGGTAACGCGTGATCGGTCTGGCTCGTTACGCCGCGGACGTTGATTTCGTGTTCGGGGACTCTCCGTTACAAACTGTCGATCCTGTTCGGCACACAACAACACGGCCTTCCGGGATCGACCGGAAGGCCGTGTTGTTGAGAGTCAGATTAGCCTTGACTGGCGGCTAAGGCTTGGTCGAGGTCCCAGAGGATGTCTTCGATATCCTCGATGCCGATGGAGAGGCGGATCATGTCGGGCTCGACACCAGCGGCGGTTTGCTGCTCGGGGCTGAGCTGTTGATGGGTCGTCGAGGCAGGGTGGATCACCAGGCTGCGGGCGTCACCGACGTTGGCAAGGTGTGAGAAGAGCTTGAGTGAGTCGACGAACTTCTTGCCCGCATCGTAGCCGCCAGCGATACCGAAACTGAAGACCGAGCCCGGGCCCTTGGGCATGTACTTTTGCGCGAGGGCGTTGTAAGGGCTCGATTTGAGGGCCGGGAATTTCACCCACTTCACCGATTTGTGCGATTCGAGGTGTGCGGCAACCGCCTTCGCATTCGACGTGTGGCGGTCCATGCGCGGCCCAAGCGTTTCGATGCCTTGCAAGAAGAGGAACGAGTTGAACGGCGACAGGCACGGGCCAAGATCGCGGAGGCCTTCGACGCGCGCTCGGAGAATGAACGCAAGCGCGTTAAGCGGCTCGGGTAGTTCGCTGAAGACGAGACCGTGATAAGCCGGCGAGGGTTTGTTCAACAGACTGTGGGACGACTTGGCGTAGTTGAAATTGCCCGCGTCGACGATGATGCCGCCGATGGAGTTGCCATGACCGCCGATGAACTTGGTGAGCGAGTGAACAACGATGTTGGCGCCGTGTTCGATCGGCCGGCACAAGTAGGGCGAGGCAAAGGTGTTGTCGATGACAAGCGGGACGTTGGCTTCCTTGGCGATTGCGGCGACAGCGGCGATATCGAGGATGTTGCCACGCGGATTGGAGATCGTCTCGCCATAGATGAGCTTGGTCTTGGGCGTGAGCGCCTTGCGGAAGCTAGAGATGTCGTCGGGATCGACGAAGGTGACGTCGATTCCCATTCGGCGAAAGGAGACGTCGAATTGTGTGTATGTACCGCCGTAGAGAGTGCTGGCGGCGACGATGTGGTCGCCGGGTTCGCAGAGGCTGTTAACGGTGATGAATTGCGCGGCCTGGCCGGAGGACATCGCGAGAGCGGCGGCGCCGCCTTCGAGCGACGCGACGCGCTGTTCCAGCACGTCGGTGGTGGGGTTCATGATGCGCGTGTAGATGTTGCCGAACTCTTTCAGGGCGAAGAGATTGGCGGCGTGATCGGAGTCGTTGAAGGTAAACGACGTGGTCTGGAAGATCGGCACGGCGCGGGCATTCATCGCCGACTTGGGATCGTATCCGTGATGGAGGGAACGAGTGTTGAAGCCTAGGGTGCGGTCTGACATAGGGACTATTGTAACCACCTGTCAAGGTTTTCGGCGACGAAGGCGTCGTCGCTCAAATGCGGGTAGGCGCGGTAGACACGGTCGATCTCATCCAGTTGGCCGGGGCCGAGGGACTCGGCGGGGTCAAGGGTGCGGAGGTTCGTCAGCAGGCCTTGCCGGCGCAGCACTTCGTGGATGCCAGGGATGCAGCCGTGAAAATTGTTGGCAGCGTCGAGGAAGGCGGCGTTGGAGTCGGTGACTTCGATGGCGAGTTGGAGGAGGTCGTTGGTGGGCTCGGCGGTTTGGAGTTGCGCGTGGAGTTCGACAGCGCGGCGCGTCCAGACGGCCCAGTGGCCGAGGAGGCCGCCTTTGATGCGGACGGTTTTGCCGGCGAAGCGGTGTGGGGTGAGGAGATCGAGGACAATGTTGTCATCGTTACCCGTGTAGAGGGTGATGTCGTCGCGGCCGGATTCGGCGATGGCTCTTACGACGTCGATGGTCTGGTAGCGATTGAAGGGGGCCATCTTGATGCCGATGACGTTGTCGATTTCGGCGAACTTCCGCCAGAAGTCGTATGGCAGGACGCGGCCGCCAACGGCAGGCTGCAAGTAAAAGCCGACTACGGGGATGATTTCGGCGATGGCGCGCACGTGTTCTATTTCGTTGGCGGTAATGGCGGCCATGCTGAGGAGCGCGGCGTCGTAACCGAGTTCCTTGGCGAGGGTGGCTTCGCGGATGGCTTGTTTCGTAGGGCCGCAGACGCCGGCGATGGCGATGACGGGTTCGCCGGAGGTACCGGTTGGGGAAGGTGCGCTCCCTCGCGGTCGCGCCTCTGTGAGCGCGAGCGCGAGGACGGGTTCGAGGAGGCCGCAATCGCGGATTGCGAATTGCGTGCTGTGGACGGCGACGGCGAGTCCGCCGACGCCGGCGTCAAGGTAGTAACGAGTCAGGGCGCGCTGGCGGCGTTCGTCGAACTTGCCGTCATTTGTGAGTGCGAGCGGGTGGGCAGGGATGACCGTGCCGCGATGGAAGCGTTCGAGAGCTCTAGAATTTGCCATCGCGCGTATCGAAGTGAGTGGGCTTGCCGAGTGTTGCGCCGCCCATGCCGATCCAGCGGGCGGTCCACTCGATCATCTGGTGCGGCGTGACAGTTGGGTAGCCGAACATGCGGTGGCAGCGCTGCGCGTTGTTGAGAAGCGCGTCGTTGGATTCAGCGCCGGTGAACTCGGGCTTGACGCCGAAGTGCGCGCCGAACGATTCCGCAACGGCTCGGACGCTGAGCGTTTCGGGTCCGGTGAGATTGATGACGAACGCGGGCGACGTGGCGTGCGGGAAGGCGCGGAGGGCGACCGAGTTAGCGTCGCCTTGCCAGATGACGTTGACGGCGCCCATTGAAACGTCGACAGGCTTGCGTTCGAAGACGCGCGTACCGATGTCGAGCAGGACGCCGTAGCGGAGATCGATGGCGTAATTCAGACGAAGCAGCGCTGTCGGCGTGCCGTTGCGGCGCGAGTGGTAGTCGTAAATGCGCTCGCGACCGAGGCCGGTCCAGGCGTATTCGCCAACGGGCGAGAGGCTATCGCTCTCCGTCGCACCGCCGCGAGCGACTGGCGTAAAGGCGTAGACGTTGCCACTGGAGAAGGCGACGATTTTCGAAGACTTGTATCGTTCGCATACGAGGCCGGGCGCGAATACATTCATTGCCCAGGTGAGCGTGGGGTCTTCGGTGGAACCGAACTTGCGGCCGAACATGCAGAGGACGTTGGGGGCGTCGGGCAGGCGGTTGAGTTGCGCGGCGTCGAGGAGGTCAGCGGTGCGGCATTCGATGCCCGCTTGTTCGAGGCGTTCTTTCAGGCCGGGTTCCGAAAAGCGCGCGACGGCGATGATGCGCTGTCCGGGCGCGGCTGCGCGTTTGGCGCGGAGAGCGAGCGTGGGACCCATCTTGCCGCCAACGCCGAGGATGAGGAGATCGCCGGCAAGCGCGGCCATGGCGGCGCGGTCAAAGTCGCTGGGACGAGAGAGAAGCTCTTCGAGTTCGGCGATTGTGCGGATCATCTCTTGTAACCGATCTTGCGGAGGAATTCTTTGCGCTCGACGACATCCTGAGCGGTTTCGACGCCACGCGGTTTGGAGCCATCGATGACGCCCATGATGCCGCGGCCGAGGCCTGTCGTGGCGATCACTACTTCGACCGGATTGGCGGTGGCGCAGAAGATATTGCAGACCTCGGGCACGTCCTTGATGCGACCGAGCAGGTTGATGGGGAAGCCGTTCTTCATGACGACGATGAAGGTGTGGCCGCAGCCGATGGTCTGCATGTTTTCGATGGCGCACTTTATTAGCGCGTCGTCGTTGCCGTCGGCGCGTGTGAGGCAAGGGCCGCTGGCTTCATTGAAGGCGACGCCGAACTTGATCGTTGGATTCGTGTTGACGATCGCTTCGTAGATGTCTTCGACCGTCTTGATGAAATGCGATTGGCCGAGGATGATGTTGCAGTCCTGCGGGATGGTTACGGAAACGTTGGAGAAGACCATGTGAGACTCTACCTAGTATCGGGTTTCGATTTGCCAGACTCAACTTTCCTTTCCGATCGTGACATTTTGAATCGCATCCGGCGGATGCCGCATGCCAAGGCCAGCTTTAAGAATTTGGTGCGGGAACTTGGTGCGCATGGTGCGCAGCGGGACCTGCTGGAAGACGCGTTGTATCGGATGGCTGCGGCGGGAGAGTTGGTCGAATACCGGTCGGGACATTTCGTTGCGTCGTCTCATTCGCGCGAATTTGTTGTCGGGAGATTGAGCGTGCATCGCGATGGATACGGCTTTGTGATTCCGCTGCAGCGCATCGAAGGCGTGCAGGGCGATATCTTCATTCCCGCGGCGAATGCGTCGCAGGCGATGCATGGCGACCGCGTGCTGGCGCATGTGAAATGGATCGGGCCGGACGGCAAGGCAGAGGGCGAGATCGTGCGGATACTGTCCCGCGCGCACGCGACGGTGGTCGGCGAGTTTCGCGTAAGGCGGCGCGGCAATTGGGTGAAGCCGCACGACGACCGCATTCAGAATTGGATTTTCATTCCGGACGGCATGGAGCGGCCGGCGAAGGCGAAGACGCTGGATCGGGTCGGTGTTGTCGAGCGCGAGTACGACGATCTCGATGGCTTGATCGTCAACGTCGAGATTCTGGAATTTCCCGCAAATGGCGAAGATGGAGTGGGACGCGTTGTCGAGATACTCGGCGCGCCGGACGATTTCGGCGTCGATGTGGAAGTGATGATTCGCAAGCATCATCTGCCGCATCAGTTTCCCGAAGACGTGATTGAAGAGGCTGGCAACGTATCGCGGGCGATTCCGCCGGGGCGGGAGGATTTTCGCGACCTACCGATTATTACGATCGACGGCGAGACGGCGCGCGACTTCGACGATGCGGTGTATGTGGAACAGCTTCCGAATGGGAACTGGCAGCTCGATGTGCATATTGCCGATGTGAGCCACTATGTGAAGCCGGGATCGGCGATCGATCGCGAGGCGCTGCGGCGGGGGACGAGCGTGTATTTTCCCGATCGCGCGGTGCCGATGTTGCCGCATGAGTTGTCGACCGATATCTGTTCACTGCGGCCGGATGAGGACCGGCTGGTGATGTCGGCGTTGATGGAGATCGATAATGCCGGCGATATCGTGGCGCAGTCGTTTTGCAGAGGCGTGATTCGGTCGTCGGCGCGAAAGACGTACACGCAGGTGGCGGTGGAAGTGGAGACCGATGAGCGACTGGGGAAGATGCGCGAGTTGGCGCTCATTCTGAATCGCAAGCGGGTGAAGCGCGGGTCAATCGATTTCGATTTGCCGGAACCGCTGATTGAGTTCGACGCGAATGGCTTCATGGTTGGCGTCACGCGCGCGCCGCGCAATATCGCGCATCGGATTATCGAAGAGTTCATGCTGGCGGCGAACGAAGCAGTGGCGGCGCATATCGCCAACGCCGGCACGCCGTGCGTGTATCGGATTCACGAAACGCCGGACATCAAGAAGGTTCACGACTTCGAGGAGATTGCGTCACAGTTTGGGTATACGCTGGCGTTCGCGCAATTGCCGGTGAAGAAGTTCGGAATGGTGAATAATCGGCGCGATGGAAGAAAAGAGCGGCGCGACTTGGTGATGGCCGATGAACGCGCAACGGTGACGAGCCGGCAGTATCAGAAGCTGATCGGGAAGATCGAGGGGACACCGGAAGAGAGGATTCTGAGTTTCCTGATGCTGCGGTCGTTGAAGCAGGCGCGGTATTCGCACGAGAATCAGGGCCACTTCGCGCTGGCGGCGGATACCTACACGCACTTCACTTCGCCGATTCGGCGGTATCCGGATTTGATGGTGCATCGCGTGCTGGGAAGGCTGATCGACGGCGAAGCGCCCGAGTGGACCGAGGAGCAGATGGAGGAGATCGGCACGGACACGTCGTTTACCGAGCGCCGCGCGGCGGAGGCCGAACGCGAGTTGGTGGAATGGAAAAAGGTCAAATTCATGATCGAACGCGTGGGCGAGGAGTTCGACGCGATGATCATTTCGGCGACGAAGTTTGGGTTGTTTGTGGAGCTTGAACAACTCTTCGTCGAGGGATTGATTCCGATCGACAATCTGCCGGGCGACCGGTATCGATTTATGGACACGGCGCGGAAGGTGATCGGCGAGCGAACGCGGCGTGAGTTCAAGATCGGCGAGCGGCTGCGAGTGGTGTTGGAGCGCGTGGACTCGAATGCAAAGACTTTGCAGTTTGGTGTTTGGGAAGCGCCGGTGAAGAAAAAATCAAAGCGGCGGTGAGGCAATCGGGCCTCGCGCTTGTTCGAAGGCGTGGGCGAACTGCAGGACACCGAAGTCGTCATGATGGCGGCCGACGATTTGCAGTCCGATGGGCAGGCCGTCTTTGGTGAAGCCCGCGGGTACGGAGATCGCCGGGTGGCCGGTGAGCGTAATGTACCAGCAGGACTTCATCCAGTCGATGTAGTTCTCCATTTTCACGCCTTCGATTTCGGTGACGTACTCGGTTGTGATCTCGAACGGCGGAACTTGGGTTGTCGGCAGGAGCAGGAATTCGTAGCGCTCCATGAACTGGCCGAAGCGGGCGTACATGCGGGAGCGGGCGACGTCGGCGGCGACGATGTCTTGCGAGGTCATTTTCAGGGCAGCGTCGTATTCGTCGAGAATTGTCTTCTTGATCAGCGAGCGGTGTTGGGCGACATTGGCAGCACGGGCTTGCATTGTGTTGAGGTAGCGGAAGACCTTGAACGACTCGTCTTCGTCGCGCGCGATATCGAACTTGGCGTCTTCAAGGAGCACCTTCATCGAAGCGACTGTTTTGCGTTGGCCGTTGATGACTTCAAGCACGCTTTTGGCGAATGGAAGGCCGGCGAATTCGGGACACCAGGCGACTCTAACGTTGGAAAAGTCGCGCGGCAATGGACGAGCGAAGATGGAGCCGGGCTCGTGAATGCTCAACGGCACGCGAGGATCGGGGCCGGCCATGGCTGCGAGCAACATGGCGAGATCGTCGGTCGTACGTGCGATGGTGCCGGTGACCGAGAGCGTGTTCCAGCCGGTCGCGGCGGGCCAACGCGGGACACGGCCGGGTGAGTTGCGGAAGCCGACGACGGAGCAGAAGCTGGCGGGGTTGCGGAGCGAGCCGCCGGTGTCGGAGCCATCGGCGAACGGCAACATGCGAGTGGCGACGGCGACGGCCGCGCCGCCGCTACTGCCGCCGCAGGTCTTGTTGATGTCGTATGGGTTTTTTGTTGCGCCGAAGACGGGATTAAACGTGTGCGAGCCCGCGCCGAACTCGGGTACGTTCGTCTTGCCGATGGTGATCGCGCCGGCGCGCTGGATGCGTTCGACGGCGAGCGTGGAGCGGCCGGGAACGTTGTCCTTGTAGATCGGCGACCCGTAGGTGGTGCGAATGCCTTTGGTGTCCTGCAGGTCTTTATGTGCGATGGGAAGACCGTGCAGCGGACCGAGAAAACGGCCCTTGGCGGCGGATTCGTCGGCGCGTTTGGCGGCCTCATGCGCCAGCTCGGGAACCAGCGTCACGATCGCGTTGAGTTTGGGGTTGATGTCTTCGATGCGCTTCAGGTGTGCGTCGAGGACTTCGAGCGCGGAAACTTTCTTGGCGCGCAGCAGCGCGGCGAGTTCAACCGCCGAGCGCGTGCAGAGTTCGGGCATTGGCGCGGCTGACGCCGCTACCGCGGCGAGCCATTCGCGACGAGTGAGCATTCGCCAATAGTAGCTTAGTCGAAGAAGCCTCGGTCTTCGGGCGACAGCCGAGCTTTGGCGGCGTTGACTCTGAAATTCACGCCGAGGCCAGGGCTATCCCACACGTCGATGAAGCCTTTCTTCACGATGGGATTTGGCAGGCCTTCGACGATGTCGTACCACCACTCGGGCTGGCCGTAGGGATACTCAAAGGCGACGTAATTTTGAGGAAGAGTCGCGGCCAGGTGCACGTGCGCGGCGAGGCCAATCAATCCGTCGAAGATACCGTGCGGCGCCATTAGGATTCCATGCAGATCGGCGTATTCGGTGATCCACTTGAGTTCGCCGATGCCGCCCACATCTTCGGGATCGGGACCGAGCACGTCGACGGCTTGTTTCTCGATCAGGTCTTTGAAGTTTTGCCGGTTGTAGATCTGTTCGCCGGTGTGGATGGGCACCGTGGTCTGCATTTTCAGATCGCGATAGAGATCGGCGTTGGGGTACGGCGAGTAGTCGCCGGTAAGCATGTCTTCGACCCAGGCCAAGTGCATCGGCTCGACGGCTTTGCAGAAATTCACGGCGTCTTTCATCATCCAGCCGGGACCGGCGTCGAGCGCGAGGCCGACTTCGTCGCCGAGAACTTTCTTCATCGCTTCGACGCTGGCGACGATCTTCTTCAGCCCCTTTTCGGTGAGCATGCCTTTATTGCTGTGCGGCGTGCCTCCGATGCGCGGCTCGTCGTACCACTCGCCGGGCATTGCGTTCATCTGCGCCGGGTTATGGAACGCCACGGCCATCTTGATGAGAGTGAAACCCTCGGGAGCTTCCTTCATCTGCTGGACGACTTCGGCGTAATGCTGTGGTTCCTGGCCTTTGAATACGGGCCGGAAGCCTCCGTTGTAGATGCGCACGCGGTCGCGAACCTTACCGCCCATCAGTTTGTAGACGGGCACGCCGGCGACCTTTCCGGCGATGTCCCACAGTGCGATTTCGATCGCACTCACGGCCGCGCCCCAAGGCTTAAATGCGCCAAGGCGGCGGATTTTCATCATCACGCGCTCGACGTCGGTGGGGTCTTCGCCGACGATCAGGTCCTTGTAGAAAAGCACCATGGGACGCAGATAGACCTTGCGCGTTTCGGCCTGACCGTAGCCGGAGATGCCTTGATCAGTGACGATGCGGACGACTGGACTTTGGCCGATGATGGCGCAGCGGACGTCTGTAATCTTGATTTTCGGGCGGCTGGCTCGCTGTTGCGCTGGCAGGGCCGCAGCGGACAGCGTGCCGAACAGGGCTCTTCTGGTTAGATCGCTCATACTCGAAGGGGCCAGTATACATCAGCGTTCAGGAGGTGAGAGCCAACCATAGGTACAGCAACCGCTGCGATAAATCAGCGATTCTTGCTCGTGACCATAGAGACCGGCGAAGCCGTCGATGCGATCTGCTTTTTGAATCCACCTCGCGGCGGCGAGATCTAGTTCGAAGACGCCTTTGTTACGTAGAGCCCCGTAGACACGGCCTTGTGGTGTGGCGACGATCTGCCAGGGTGCTGAACTTTCGGTTTTGAAATGGCGCTTCGCTTTTCCATCTGTGTCGAGTTCGTGCCAGCTTTGGTCGAAGATCAGAATCGAATTCGGCAGTGCGAGGATGGCGGGGTCCTGCGCGGAGGGCACGAATGGCTTTTGGAATTGCGCGCGTGGCATGGTGTCGGTGAGGAGGTTCAGCGAAGTGGAATCGTAGCTCCGCACCGTTGTGTAATCGGCGTTGCGGATGTTGCCGTCGATCAGCGGCGCGCCGAAGAGCCAGAGACGTTTGTCCTTGATCGTCATCGCGCGCGCGACGAAGCGATTGGCATCGATGACCTTGTCGATCTTGCCGGGCGGCACGACGCGCAGCAGGATCGCCCCCGCGCCGCCGCCCACGCCCCAGGCCTCGGCGGACACGAAGAGTTCTCCGCGCGGCGAAGCGGTGACCGCGCGAATGTTGATCTTCGAGTACTGAGGCAGAACGATGGGTGTGTTGAGAATGAGTTGTTTGCCGGTGCGATCGTAGAGCCAGACCGAGGGATCCTGGCCGCGAGAAAAACCGGTGAGGAATCCGTTCACCCAGCGGTCGCGCGACATGTCGAGAGAATGGTCCAGCTTCACTTCAACGGTGCGTTCAATCCGTTGTGCGAAGGAGGCCACAGCAGCAACCAGAAGCCAGTACTTCATTGCATATACTGAATAACATGATTGCGCGAATTCTGTTGGGCGCATCGCTTTGCGCGGTGGCGGCCGACCCGCCGTCGGCGGTGAAATCGTTGCTTACGACCAAGTGCGGGGCGTGTCACAACGCGGCGTCGAAGGCATCGGATTTTTCGCTGGACGACGTTGTGAAGG